>CAYWQZ010000020.1:0-6164 GCA_964460565.1 uncultured Mycoplasma sp. | reverse complement strand
ACAGGTAGAACTCATCAGATAAGAGTTCATATGGATTATATAAAACATCCTATTGTAAATGATCCTGTCTATGGAAATAGGAAACTTTTTAATGATTTCGGGCAAATGCTTCATTCTAAAAGTATTAGGTTTATTCATCCGATAACTGGTAAAGAATTGTATTATGAGATAGATGCTCCAAAAGAATTTTATGAAATACTTGATAATTTTAGATAATTTATTTGTAAACTTAGTCTTTTAGTATTATAATAGTAAGTATTAGAGAAGGTGATATTAGTGGAACTTAAAGCAGGGGAAAAAGATGAAATAGTAATGAAATTATTGCATTATTTTATGATAGATAAAAATTATAATCCAGTTATTTTACATGGAGTTCAGAATGAAATATGGCTTGAAAATATGGAAGGTGATTATAAGATTATTAGAATTGTTTCTAATTATATTCATAATAACGAGCAACTTGATTTTGATTTGTTTAAGACAAAACGTATAGTAAAGGATATTAAGAGGAAGACATATAATTATAGTATGAAAGTGTTGTCAATATTTATGGATTTGGGTGATAATGTTAAGTTTCATGAAGAAAAAAATATTGATTGTATATATTTGAATAAAGAAAGTGATTTAAAAAAGTATGATTTTATATATGAATATTTTCCTGATATTAATGATAAGTTGGTTTTTAATGAGAAGGGAATTAGTTTATTTTTAAAGATTACTGATGATATTAATAAAAAAAATAAGGAGGATGCAGAAATGGTAGATTCTATTTTTACTCCTAAGAAACCTATTGTTACGTATATACTTATTGTAATAAATGTAATTTTGTTTTTACTTCAAAAGTTTTTTGGGTTAGATAGTTTTTTAATTAATGTTTTTGCATTATATGGACCTTTTGTTAGGGAAGGACAAATTTATAGATTAATAACTAGTGCTTTTTTACATGCTGATATTTTTCATATTCTTTTTAATATGTATGCACTTTATGTACTTGGTAGTCAGGCTGAAAGTTTTTTTGGTAAGTTTAAGTTTAGTATTATATATTTATTTAGTACGGTTACTGCTAGTATGTTATCGATATTATTAAATATAAATGGGGTAAGTATTGGGGCCTCTGGTGCGATTTTTGGACTTCTTGGAGCACTTTTATATTTTGGTTATAATTTTAGAGTTTATCTTGGTAATACATTGGTTAAACAGATTTTGCCTATTATAGTAGTTAATTTATTATTTGGTTTTATGGTGTCTTCGATTGATAATTTTGCTCATATTGGTGGTTTAATTGGAGGAATTTTAATTACTATGGGACTTGGTGTTAAGTCTAAAACTAAGACTGTTGATAAAGTGAATGGATATATATTTAGTTTTATGTATTTTGTGTTTTTAATAATTATGAATTTTATAGTATTTAAATAGAAAGGAATTTTATGGAAAAGTCAAAGGTATATTTTATAAGAGAAATAACAGAAGAAAATTTAGTTAAGATGTATGAAATTTTAGGAAAAGAGTTAACTGGTAAGGTAGCAGTTAAGGTTCATTCTGGAGAAAAGGGAAATAGAAATTATTTAAAACCAGAGTTTATTAAACCCCTTGTTGAAAGGGTAGATGGTACTGTAGTAGAGTGTAATACTGCTTATCAAGGTGCTAGGAATAATAGTTTGAAGCATAAAAAATTAATATCGGAACATAATTGGGATAAGTATTTTAATTTTGATTTAATGGATGAGTTTGAGGATGCTAGTTTATCTGTTAATGGGGGATATATATTAAAGGAAAATGTTGTTGGTAAGAATTTGCTTAATTATGATTCGATGCTTGTTGTTTCTCATTTTAAAGGACATGCGATGGGTGGTTATGGTGGTGCTTTAAAGCAATTATCTATTGGTTGTGCTTCTTCACGAGGTAAAACTTTAATTCATACTGCAGGTGCAACAGATAGGCAGGAGGATTTATTTAGTAATTTGCCAGAGCAGGATAGATTTTTGGAATGTATGGCAGATGCTGCTTCTTCAGTAGTTAAGTATTTTAATGGGAATATGGCTTTTATTAATGTTATGAAAAATATTTCTAGAGATTGTGATTGTGCTAGTGAGGCAGAACTTCCTTGTATGAATGATATAGGTATTTTGTCTAGTTTGGATCCAGTAGCAATAGATAAAGCATGTATTGATATGATATATAATTCTAATGATTCTGGTAAAGATGTTTTAATAGAAAGAATAGAAAAATTACATGGTACTTATACTATAGAAATGTCTTATAAGTTGGGTGTAGGAAATATTGATTATGAATTAATTGAAATAAAATAAAAAAATAGATTTTTTCTATTTTTTTATTTTTTCTATAAATAAGTATAAAATATAGGATAAGATACCCAGTATAAAAATTGATGAAATAACTAGATTTAAGTTAAATACTTCTGAACCATAAGTAATTAAGTAACCTATTCCTTGTTTTGATACTAGAAGTTCTCCCATAATTACCCCGATTAGGGACATACTTATGTTAATTTTTAGGACATTAATTAGGGTACTTAGATTTGCTCTAAATATTAGTTTTTTAAATATTTGATATTTTGAGGCATTAAAAGATTTTAGTAGGGTTATTTTTAGATTGTCGGTTGTAATAAATGCATTATACATACTGATAATAGTATTAAATGTTGATATTAGAATAGCTATAAGTATTATTGATTTTATGCCTGCGCCACACCATATAATAATTAATGGTCCTAGTGATACTTTAGGTAAAGAATTTAGTACGGTAAGATATGGGTCTAATATTTTTGCAATTTTTCTAAATCTCCACATAAGTGTTGCAATTAATAAGCCTATTATGGTAGCAAGTGAAAAACTTATAATGGTTTCTATTAAAGTAATGAAGATGTGGTTAAATAGATTGTTTTCTTTATATAGGTTTATTATTGTTTTAATGATTAGTGATGGTGATGAAAATAAAAATGTGTTTATTAGGCCTTTTTTTGCTAGTAGTTCCCAGCTGATAATTAAGAATAAGATGATGAATATTTTAAAAAAAAGAATTATGTGTTTTTCTTTTTTTTGTTTTTTTATATAAAGCATATGTTCTTTACTATACATGATGATCTAACTCCTTCCATAGCATATCATAGTATTTGATAAATTCTTTATCTTTTCTATTTTCGGTTGGAGTGCTTTTGTTATTTAGTTTAATTTCATATATATTTTTTATTGAACCTGGTCTTTTGGTTAAAACAATTATTCTATCAGACATACTTATTGCTTCGGCGATATCATGAGTTACCATAATAGCAGTTTTATTTTCATTTTTTATTATTTTATATAAATCATCTGATAATGCTAGTCTAGTTTGATAATCGAGTGCTGAAAAGGGTTCATCAAGTAATAATATATCTGGCATAATAGCAAGTGTCCTGATTAAAGCAACTCTTTGAGTATTGTGTAGACACTTTAAATTATATATTTATATTTCTTTTTTGATATTCGTTTTTTATTATTTGTACCATTTCTTCTGGTGTTTCTTGACACTCGTTTTCTAACCATTTATTTATTATAGCATTCATACCTGCTTTAAAAAATTCTATATGGTAATCAAGGTTTTTGGTATGTCCTAAGTATTTTAAGGCTTCTTTTTCGTTTAAATCATTATCGTTATATTTGGAAAAATCAACTTTTAATTTTTGCATTGTTTTGTAATAAATTTGGTTTTCTTTTATATGTTTAAATAATTTTAAGTAATCATATGAATGTTCTTTTTTAATGGCTTCTTCTTTATATAACTCTAGTATGTTTTGGAACATTGTTTCTTTTATTTTATCTCTTAAATCGTAAATATCTATGTAATTTGCATAAAATGTAGTACGATTTATATTAGCTTGTTTGCATATTTCGGATACTTTTATTTCATTTAGTTCATATTTTTGTATTAAGTTGATAAATGCTTTTTCTATTTTAAATTGTGATTGTTTCTTTTTGTTTTTCATATATACCTCTTAAAAGTCAACATTTATTTAAAAATTGTTGATTGATTTATATTTGTTATAAATATTATAATATATATGTAAAAAAACAACAAGTGTTGTTTTAGGAAGGGTGATATAATGGCAAAGTCAAAATTAGTAAAAGTAAATGAAAAAATTGCTGATGGTGTTGTTTCTAGTTATAAAAAAATAGAAGATAGTGTTGTTTCTAGTTATAAGAAAATAGAAGATAAGTTTGTGGATCAGTATTTAACTAGAGATGGAGAAACAGTAGAAGCTGCTAAAAAGAGATTAAAAGAAGAGAATAATAAATAAAAGTTAGTAATTAAGAAATAATAATATAGAAAGGAATTAAGTTATGAAAAAAGAAACTTTATTAGAAATAATTATTGGTACTGTTGGAGGACTTGTTTTTTCAATAGGTATGTGTATGTCACTTATTGCAGAATGGGATATGTTAAAGGAAGGTATAGTAGTAGGGATAGTTGGATTTATTATTTTATTATGTATTATTCCTGTTTATAAAAAAAGTCACCCGGTTGTTAAAAAAAGTAAGAAAGAAATTAATTGGGCGCTTGTTAGTACATGGTTAATTGGGGTAGTTGGAGCTTTGGTAATGGGCTTTGGTATGAGTAAAGTAATGGTTTTACATGCTACAAAAAGTGATATGATTATTGGACTTTTGACTGGTGTTGTTGGATTATTGGTATGTGTTTTGAATTATCCAATTTATGCTTATATTAATAAAGATAAATAATTTAGTTTAAGAATGTTTATGAAAAAAATAATTAATAAATTACTTTATCCAAGAAATTTTATAGTGGTTGGAGGGATATTTGTTATAATTTTATCTCTTATTTATCTTATTTGTTTTGATAAATTTGGTAGTTTTTTATCCTATATTTTATATTTAGTTATGACTTATTCATTGGTAATAGTTTGTGTTAAAATTTATGGAATAATTAAAAATAGGGTTAATTTGTTAATAGATAGTAATAAATATTTAAGGAAGTATAAAAGAGATTATAAATTGAGATATAAAATTTCTTTAGTTATTTCATTAGTATTTAATGTTATTTATGCTTTATTTAAGTTTATATC
This sequence comes from uncultured Mycoplasma sp., assembly GCA_964460565.1. Classification (GTDB taxonomy): domain Bacteria; phylum Bacillota_I; class Bacilli_A; order RF39; family UBA660; genus HGM10836. The sequence goes on along the minus strand of CAYWQZ010000020.1, from coordinate 1,084 downwards.
AGGTATTTTGTTTAATTCTATGTGGTTTATTTCGTTTGCTTTTTATTATTTGTTATTAGTTATTATTAGAGCTAATATTATAAAACAAGAGTTAGATCATAAAACTAATTTAAAAGATGAGTATTTAAAGTATAGGCATACTGCGATAGTGTTGTTGTTTTTAAATGTTATTTTGACAATGATTATTTTAGTTATAGTTAATCAAAAAATAGTAAATATTTATCCAAATTGGCTTGCTATTTCGGTAGCAGTTTTTACTTTTTATTTAATAATTAGTTCTATTTATGGGTTGATTAAATATCGTAAGTATAATAGTCCTTTGATATCTTCTTCAAAGATTATAAATGTTGTTACAAGTTTAGTTTCTTTGATTTCTCTTGAAATAGTACTTATACCAACATTTGGGACTTCTGATGTTATTTTTTTTGAAGTTATGATAATGTCTACAGGTGGTTTGATAGCAATAATTATTGTAATTATATCTTTATATATGATAATAAGTGCAACAGAGTGGTTAAATGAAAATGAAGATTTTGAGTAATTAATATTATGTTAATTACTTTTTTAGTTGAAATTCCATTTTATTTTTATATCTCGTGTGTTTGTTTCTTTTTTAATTTCACTTATATAAATTTTATCTATAAATTCATCAATTATAAGTCTATTTATTTTTTTTAATTGTTGATACTTGGTTATTATTTCTTTGGAATTAATGGTAGTTAATTTTTTTTCTTTATAATATTTTATTTTATTATTTATACAATTTAGTTGGTTTTTTAGGTTTTTGTTATTGTTATTATAATAATTAATTAGTTCTTTAAATTGTTCTTTTGTGATGATGTTGTTTACTTTATCTTCATAGAGGTTTTTTAAGTAGTTTTTTGTTTTGTTTATTTGGGTAATTATTTTGTTTTTTTCTTTAGTTAATAAGTCTATTTGTTTGATTATTTTATTATTATCTTTTTTTAGTGTTTCTTTTGTGATGATGTTTAAGTTGTAGTATTTTTTGATTTTTTGATTAATAGAAGTTAGTATTAGTGTTTCTAGGGTGTCATATCTAATTCCTGATTTATTTTTGCAATCA
>CAYWQZ010000019.1:0-10033 GCA_964460565.1 uncultured Mycoplasma sp. | reverse complement strand
TTAAGTCCTTTTTTGATTGTAAAAATATTTTTAAATGAAGTTTATTCTTCAAACATACCAGTATACATTTTATAATATATACCTTTTTTCTTTAATAATTCTTTGTGATTGCCTTTTTCTACTATCATGCCATCATTTATAACTAAAATTCTATCTGCTTCTCTTATGGTAGATAATCTATGTGCTATTACAAAAGATGTTCTTCCTTTTAATAGTTGTTTCATTGCTTCATTAATTTTTAATTCTGTTCTTGTATCTACATTACTTGTTGCTTCATCTAGGATTAAGATTTTAGGGTTATTTAATATAACTCTAGCTATATTAAGTAGTTGTCTTTGTCCTACAGAAATATCAGTAATGTCTTCATTTAATACAGTATCATATTTATCTTTTAACTTAGTTATGAAACTATCAGCATTTGCAAGTTTACTAGCATTTACTACTTCATCAAAAGTAGCATCTAATTTACCATATTTAATATTATCTAAAGTACTTTCTGAAAATAAAACTGTGTCTTGAAGTACTATTCCTAAGTTTTCTCTTAATGAATAGTAATTTATATCTTTAATATTTTTACCATCTATAAAAATATCACCACTTGTTGTATCATAAAATCTAGTAAGTAAATTTATAATAGTTGTTTTACCTGCGCCAGTAGGTCCTACTATGGCAATCATTTCTCCTTGTTTTACATCTAAATTAATGTTCTTTAATATTAATTTATTATCTTCATAACCAAAATTTACATTTTTAAAGGTTATATTTCCTTTTACATTTTCAATACTTGGTAAGTTAACTGAAGATTCAAATTCTATTTTTTCATCTATTATTTCAAATACACGTTCTGCTCCGGCAAGTCCTGCTTCAATAACACTTACTTGTTGTCCTATTTCATTTATTGGATTGGTAAATTGTCTAGAAAATTTATTAAATGATGTAATACTTCCTATACTTATTTTACCTTTTATAGCCATAATACCTGATGATATAGCTATAATAGCAGTTGCTATGTTATTTATTGAACTCATAATAGGCATAACTATTGCGCCATATGCTTGTGCTTTAAAGCCATCTTTTCTTAAGTTTTCATTATATATTTTAAAATTATCTATTACATCTTCTTCTTTGTTAAATGCTTTAATTACTTTTTGTCCTGATATATATTCTTCAATAAAACCATTTAATTCTCCAAGAGATTTTTGTTGTTTTTCAAAATGTTTATTAGTAAGTTTCATTATAAAAATTGAAACCATAAAAAGTACTGGTACAGAAACAACTGATATAAAAGTTAATTTTACATTTATAGTAAACATAACTACTAAAGTTACTATAATATTTATAATTGCAGATATTATTTGGTCTATACTGCTATTTAAACATGTGCTTACATTATCTATATCATTAATTATTCTACTCATTAATTCCCCGTCTTTATTGGTATCAAAATATTTAATAGGTAGAAGTATTAATTTATTATATAAATCAGTTCTCATGTCTTTTACTACATTTTGAGCTATTTTTACCATTGTTTTATACTGCATATATGTTGCAAATGACGCAACTAAAGCACAAGAAACAAGTAATATAATTTGTTTTATTAAAAGAGTTAGATAAACACTATTATATTCTTTTATTAAGGGAGTTATATAATTATCTATTATTGGTGTAAGAAGAAGTGAAGAAATAGTGTTAAATGCAATACTAATTATTATAAAAAGAAGTACAAGTAATAATTTAAATTTATATTTTTTTAAATAAGTCCATATTCTTTTTATAGTTTTTTTAGCGTCTTTAGATTTTTCTAAAGTTGGTTTATTATGCATCTTGTAACACCTCCTGTTGGGAATTATTAATTTCTTTATATACTTTGCTTTTATTTAATAATTCTTCATGTGTACCTATATCTGTAATGGTACCGTTTTCCATAACTATTATATAATCAGCATTTTTACAACTACTAATTCTTTGAGTAACTGTAAAGACAATCATCTTTTTAAATTCTTTGTTTAAGGCATTAGTTAAATTAGCCTCAGTGGTAGCATCTAATGCACTTACACTATCATCAAGTATTAAAATTTGAGGTTTTTTTATTAATGCTCTGGCAATACATAATCTTTGTTTTTGTCCTCCAGAAAAATTGGATCCTCTTTGTTCGACAATAGAATCGTATTTATCTTCTAAGGATAATACATAATCATCTATTTGTGCTACTTCTAAAGCATGTTTTAATTCTTCCATAGATGCATCTTTTTTACCCCATAAAATATTTTCTTTTATAGTGCCTTTAAATAATCTGTTTTCTTGAAGTACCATACCAATTAAATTTCTTAAATTATTTAAATCAAACTCTTTTATATTAATATCATTAATTAATATTTCTCCATCATCTACATCATAAAATCTAGGTATTAAGTTAACTAAAGTACTTTTACCACAACCAGTGGAACCAATAATAGCAACTCTATCTCCTTTTTTTACTTCAAATTTTATATCTTTAAGCGATGGACTAGATGCCTCTTTAAATGTAAATGAATTAACGTTAAAAGTAATTTTTTCTACTTTCGTTTTTTCTTTTATGCCATTTTCACTAGTTATATCTGGCTTTTCTTCTAAAACTTCTAAAATTCTATCAGATGATGCTTTAGCTCTAGCAAAATTCATGAAAACCATACTCATCATAATAAGTGAAGATAGAACCATCATAATATAACTAATAAATGAAGTAAGTGCTCCAACCTCTAAATAACCATTTAAAGCTTCTTTAGCACCAAACCAAAGTACTAAAGCAACTGAAACATTCATGATTAAAGATATAAGTGGTCCCATAATAATTATTTTACCAAAACTATTAATTGAAACCTCTTGTAAATTTTTATTTACTTCTTCAAATTTTTGTTTTTGATAATCTTCTCTTACAAAAGATTTAATAACTCTAATACCTTTTAAGGATTCTCTAATAGTAGCATTTACTTTATCAATAGCAGTTTGAACTTTATTAAATAAAGGTGCTGTCTTTTTTAGAACAAATAATACTATAAGAGTTAGTATTGGTATTAAAATTACTAAAAGTAAGGTTAATCTTTTACTTATGAATAAAACCATTACTATACCACCAATAAACATAAATGGTGCACGCACTACTATTCTAAGCATCATTTGGAAAAGATTAGATATAATTGTTACATCATTAGTTAATCTTGTAACAAGGGAAGATGTTTTAAACTTATTAATATTACTAAATGAAAATTCTTGTATTTTTTTAATTAAATCTTCTCTTAAATTATAAGCAAAACCATATGCTGCTTTAGATGAAAAATACATACAACCAAAACCACATAGCATAACAAGGAAAGAAAATCCAATCATTAAAAGTCCCATCTTAATGATATAATCAATATCACCAGTTGCAATACCAACATCAATTATTTTAGCAGCAAGTAAAGGTTGGATAATCGAACCTACTGCATCTAACATCATAAGAAATGGCGCAACAATTGTAGCTTTCCAATTATTTTTAATATACTTTATATATTTTTTCATATAAGTCACCTCTTAATCTTATTCTTATGTAAAAAAGATATTCTTTTTAATATCTATTTTCCTAGCTAACTAATTATAACATATATTTTTATTTTTTTTAAATTTATTTTTATTTTTTTCTTGATCTAAACAATATTTTTTTAAATATTGGTTCTTCTTTATAATCATCATTAAATTCTTTTTTATTTTTAAGTAATATTTTAACTCCACTTAATGACTTATGAATATTTTCTTCTATTTCTTCTTCTGTTAATAGTTTGTCATTAAAGGTTACAACAAGTTTTAAATACATAAAATCTAGGCTACAAAAGGAAATTCCTTCTAAAGCGTTTATTCTTTCTTCAATTTGCATTGCGCATGAAGCACAATCTACATTATCTAATTTATATGTAATTGTTTTCATAAAAACCTCCCTATTTTATATATTAATAAAAGAAAGCCCCAAAAACACTAAGTTTTCGAGGCATAATAATCTTTTATCTCTTACTAAACTGTGGTGCACGACGTGCTTTTTTAAGACCTGGTTTTTTACGTTCAACAACTCTTGAATCACGAGTTATTAAATCATTAGATTTTAGAATCTTTCTAAAACTTTCTGGGCTTTCTGGGTCAGAAGCACTATCATATTCAAGTAATGCTTTTACAATACCTAAACGTATTGCACCTGCTTGGCCTGAGAATCCTCCGCCTTTTACAGTAGCTTCTACATCAAATTTATCTAAAGTATTAGTAAGTACTAAACCTTGTGATAAATCCATAACTAATGTTTCAAATGGAAAATATTCATAAACATCTTTACCATTTACTGTTATTTTACCATTTCCAGGTATTAATTTTACTTTAGCAATACTTGTTTTTCTTTTTCCAGTTCCATAATAAAATGTATTTTTTGCCATATTATCCTCCATTATTTAATTTCGTATACTTCTGGTTTTTGAGCCATATGTGGATGAGTCTCACCTTCATATACAAATAACTTTTTATACATTGCTCTACCTAATCTTCCGTTTGGTAGCATTCCTTTAACTGCTCTTTCAATCATTTCTACTGGATATTTTTCAAGCATTGTTTTAGCAGTTCTAACTCTTAATCCTCCAGTGTATCCTGAATGATTATAATATAATTTTTTGTCTAGTTTGTTACCAGTTAATTTTACTTTACTAGCATTTGTAATAATAATATAATCTCCACAATCAATATGTGGTGTATAAGTTGCTTTATGTTTTCCTCTTAACATAATAGCTACTCTACTTGCTAAACGTCCAAGTGGAATGTCTGTAGCATCAATTACATACCAAGCACGTTCAACAGTTTCTTTTTTTTGCATATAACTATTTTTCATAACTTATCATTCCTTTCTTTCTTTATCTTTTATAAGGTTTCCCAGACCTCATAAATGGGATATATAAGAAAAATGTACCGTCTAAAATTATACTAAAATATTTGATGTGTGTCAACAAAATTTGTGAAATTTATGAAATAAAAATTTGGTTGTAGATTTTTATTGAAAAGTGATTATAATAATTAAATCTTTAATGATGTTAAAAAATTAAAAAATAACAAAATCTAAATAGAATCTTGTTATTTTTATTTTAGAACTATTTATCCTTTACAAGTACTGCTAGAATAATTCCAAGTCATTGTGCCATTATAAATAGTTTTTGATTCACAGAAACTTTTACAAGCACTAGAAGATTTTAAACCATTATCAGAGCAAGAATAATAATATGGTGTCCAATCTGAAGTATATACAGAATGAAATCTTGCAGAACAAGTACATGTACCTGTAATGGTACTTCCAGAAGGGGTTGTGCCACCAGTTGAAGTACTACCTGAATAGCAATAAGAACTGGATACTTCTTGTAAAGCATCTACAGAGTAACAGCCATGATTTTTGTTATAATACCAGTAGTATCCATCATTATATTTTTCATACTTGTACCAATGATATTCTCCTGCATAAAAAGTATGCATCCAAGTACCACTAACGCTAGGACTTTTTCTACAATTTAAAGCTGTTGTTACCTTATAACACGAATAAGAACAAGAACTAGTATTACAACTATCAGATTCTGAAGAATAACCACAACTTTGTGAAGTAAAATGTGTATCTTTATAATATATAGTTCTAGTTTTTGTACCGCCACCACAACTTGCAGAACAACTTCCCCATGAACCATAATAATCTATCGAAGTATTGGTACAATACGTATATAATGTATAATTAATGCTTTTTGAATCAGAAATATTTCCTGCTTTATCTTTTACAAATGCATATAAAGTATCTGTTCTACCACTTCCATCACTTGATGGCACATTATAATTATTATTAGTATAGGTACTAGATTTCATATCATACCAAGTACAAGTACTACTATCATTTGAGGTATTTACACATACTTTATCTACATCACTACCTTCATCAGAACCTTTAATTGTTACTGTAGTATTCTTTGTATTAATACTTGAATTATTTGATTTAATAATAAAACTATCTATTTTTGGTTTTATTTTATCTATTTTGATTTCTCCATCAAAAACGCATTTTCCTTGATTAAGTGAAGTGTCTTCTACTATTACATAATAATTATTAGAATTTATATTATCTTTTATTTCTATTTCTACACTTTCACTAGAATTCTTATTAAATGGAGTGCCAGTACCAACTGCATCTTTATTTAAATAGTAATATGCTAATTTATTATTATCTTCAGCAGTTAAAGTTAAATAAACATTTTGATTAGTCCAATTATTTATAGTACCAGACTTATAACTAAGTTCACATCTAGGCAATATATAATCTCTCATAGTGCCATCAGTAGATGGAGCTTCATAATTACATCTATTATTTTTAACGTTATTATTTATATATTCTTTACCACACTTTATGCAAGGTGTATAACTATAATCATCATCTTCTTTTTCTACTATTACATAACTAGCATTAGTACAATCATTATCTTCACTATCTTTAAATTCACCAGTTATATAATTATTATTTACTAAATAAGAAGCACTAATTAATGTTTTAGTTATTCTTAAACCATTACTATCTAAATCGCCTTTAGGTAGCTTGCTTTTATCTTCTGAATAATAACTTTTTGCTACCGCGACAAGTTCAGTGTCAAGTTTTGTATTATATTCTTTTTTTCCACTCTTTAAATATTTAACAACACTAGGCACTATTATACCTGCAAGTACACCTATTATTGCTATTACTATTAAAAGTTCTACTAAAGAAAAACCTTTTTTATTTTTCATATACACTCCTTACCCCATTGGTTTTGTTAAATAATATTTAACGTAAACATCTTTTGCCAAATCTTTTTTTAATATTAAACTACCATCTTCTTTACTATATTGAATATTAAACTTTCCTTCAATACTACTTTCTTCTATTTTATTAATTGTTATTACATCATTTTTTATTTTATATGTTGTGTTATAGCATTCTTCAAGATAACATATATTTAATGTTTCATCTTTGAAATTTAACATCATTATCATATCTGTTATTTTTATCTCTTCATCGTTTTCATAATAACTTACTTGATAAAGTGAAAAAGTCTCGTTTGCTAAAGCACTTTTATAATCTATATTATACTTTTTTTCTAATATTATTTTTGTAGTAAAAAATGCTATTATAAGTAAAACAATTATTAATAAAATAATAAATATCTTTTTCTTTTTCATATACCCTCCTTTTACTCTATAAAAAATATATCATAAAAATCATCTGTTTTCAAGTAATAATAAATCAATATTTTTTTATTTGTCATAAAAAAATAAAACCCTTAAAAATAAGGGTAAAATAACATAATATGGTGATCCGTATGGGGTTTGAACCCATGAATATTGCCTTGAGAGGGCAACGTGTTAAACCACTTCACCAACGGACCAGATAACTTATGAGTAATACATAAGTTATTTTATCATACTTTTTAATAATTTTCTACAAAAGAATTAATTCTTTTTAATAATTTTTCTTTTCCTAAAAGTTTCATAATATCATATAAATCAGGAGTCATAGTTTTAGTTGTTACTACTACTCTAATAACCATACTAATATCGACAATACTTCCTTTATAATTATTAGGATTTTCTTTATACTCTTTCATATTAGAACAATATCCTAGTGTATCACATAACTCTTTCATTTTGTTAAACCAAGTATCTTTGTCATCATTTTCATTATAATAATCATTTATATATGTTGTTATGATTTTTTTAACTTCATCTTTATTTTCTATAGGAAATTCATAAGTTTTAGGCATTTTTTCATATAATGAATCATACATGTACCATACTCCATTTTTTATTTCACTATAACATGCGTAATCTTTACGAGGTTTTTTCTGTTTTCTTTCTATATTTAGTATATTCATAGAATATTCTTTATTTTCTTTTAATAACTCGTAAAATTCTTTATCAAATTCTAAAGTCCAATTAAGTAAATTGTTATATACTTCTTCTTTAGTAAGTTTACTAATATAATTTTTTGATAAGTTAATTAATTTACTATAATCAAATAAAGGACTTGCTCCAATTTTTTTAAAACTAAATGGGAAATCAGTTAAAGGTTTATCTTGGTTATTTTCTCTCCAAGATTCAAAATTTGAGTTTGCTATAGTAAGTAAATATTCTTGCATAGCGGGAACTGGAAATCCCTTTTCATGAAAGCATTTTACTGCAAAATCTAGGTCTTTTCTTTTACTTATTTTTCTTTTAACTCCTTCTTTATCGATAATCATCATAAGCCCTAAATGAGCGTATTTTGGTGCTTTAAAACCAAATAATTTAAATAATTCTAAATGTACTGGTACAGATGGGAACCAATCTTCTCCTCTTAAAACATGAGTGGTACGCATTAAATGATCATCTACTAAGTGTGCAAAATGATATGGTGGAATTCCATCGCTTTTAATTAAAACTATATCTTGATCGTTTTCTGGAAAAGTAACATCTCCTTTTACTAAATCATGTACTGTTATCTTGTTATTAAAATTACCTTGAGATTTTAATCTTATTGTAAATGGCTCACCATTTTTTATTCTTTTTGCTCTTTCTTCATTAGATAAATATCTACATCTAGCATATTTTCCGTAATACCCAATGCGTTCCTTGCTACTTTTTTGAATAGTACGAATTTCTTCTATTTCAGTAGGAGTACAAAAACAAGGGTACGCTAAATCATTTTCTATCATATATTTAGCGAATGTATGATATATTTCTATTCTTTTGCTTTGAATATAAGGCCCATAATTTCCTACTTCTTCAGTTTCACTAATTACTCCTTCGTTATAATCCAAACCTAAAGCCTTCATTGCAGATATAATATTATTAATACCGCCTTCAATTTCTCTTTTTTGATCTGTATCTTCTATTCTAAGATAAAAAGCACCGCCTGTTGTTTTAGGTACAAAATTTTCAATAAAACATGCTAGCATATTACCCATATGCACGAATCCTGTTGGACTTGGAGCATATCTTGATACAACAGCACCTTCTTTTAAATTTCTTTCTGGATACATTTTTTCATAATCTTCAATTGTTTTAGTAACATTAGGATAAATTAAATCTGCTAATTCTTTATTTGTCATAACAACACCTCATCTATATTAAATATTTTATTTTTTGTGGCTACCCCGGTTAGATTCGAACTAACGAATGTTGCGGTCAGAGCGCAATGCCTTACCACTTGGCGACGGGGTAATTAAAACATATTTATTATAACATTTATATCTTGTAATGTAAATCAATAAAAAAGAATTATTTTCTAATTCTTGTCTTATTTTTGTTTCTATCATTAGTTAATGTATAATTAATCTTTGGTTTAATAGTTAAAATGTTTTTAGTATTAATAATAGTAGATACTTCTAAAGCATATATATCTTTGCCTTTAATAGTAAATATTGGTGTTTCAAATAATATTAAATATCTATCAATATCAGTTGCTTTAATAAATGTTTCTTCTGTTAAATAATTTTCTACTAAGTAAAATAAATCTTTTACTTCTACAGGACTATCAATATCTAAAGATTTATAATAATATTCTATATGACTAATAGCAGTTTCTTTATTATATTCTAATAATTGTCTACAATAATAACTACCAGTAGATAGGTCTTTACTATCTAAAATATTTAATTTTTGTTTTAAGTAAAACTCTATATTTTTTAATCCATAAGTTTTTTTATTATCTTTTTCTATTTCTAAAAGTTTTTGTAATAATTCATATGCTTCTTCGTAATTATTTAATTTTATATCTAAAAGTAATAGTTCATATGTAGCATAATATTTATTTGAAGTTTTTAATAAGCCATAAAAATATCTTCTTGCTTCATAAAAATTACCTTTTTCTTTTTCTAATTTTCCTAATTCAAATAAAATATTATTTCTTTTATTATTATTTATAATACTTTTTAAAAGATGTTCTGCAAGTAAAAAATTCTTTCTAGTTTTAATTAATGATTTAGCATAGACAAAAGTAATT
>CAYWQZ010000018.1:0-10372 GCA_964460565.1 uncultured Mycoplasma sp. | reverse complement strand
ATCAAAACAAGAAATTAAATTTTTTGGTACTTCTAAACTATTAAGTTATTGTAAAAATAATGGTATAGGTATTTCTTATTTAAATGAATTAATACTTCAAAATATAGAGAATATAAAAGGATATGGGAATGTTTTTGAAATTAATAAGTATTTAGAAAACTTATCTAGTACTGATGATTTTATAGATGAAGAGTTAATTAGATTATTAATAACATTTGAAACAAAAGAACATTATAATGAATCATTAAAAGATATTGAATCTTTAAAAGAACAAAAAAAGTCTGAAATAAGAGTTTTAAAGAAAAATATTCGTAAAGTTAGTGATAAGAAGTTTAATAAGAAAGCATTTGATATTAAAAAAATAATGAAATATAGTTTTTCAATATTACTTAGTGTAGGAACTATTTTTGGTGCTTTAAAGGGTACTTCTAATATTAAAGATAAAAGTTATAGAACTACTCTTACAACATATACACAAAATGATGATTCATATGAAACACAAACTTCATATGAAACTAAAGACAGTCATAAAGATGAAGTATTAATTAGAATGGAATCACCTTATAAAAAAATAGGTTTTACACATCAAAGAAAAGTAGAATATGCTTATATAGAAAAAGAATCTTTAAATAATTTAAGTGATTATTTAGAATTAGTATCAGAAGAACAAATAGATTTTAAAACTACTAGAGAGTATAAAAAATTTCTTGATGAAAAAGATCAATATACTGAAAAAATAGTAAAAATAACAGAAAAAGATATAGATTATAGTGATTATAATGTAGAAAAATCAATTACTAAACAAACACTTTGTTATGTTTTGATTGCACTTTTGGTAATAGTACATGATGTTTATGGTTCAATTTTATCTTTTAGCACTAAAAAAAGTAATAATTATAATGAAATATCTTTAGGAACATTATCTTATATTTATTATTTAATTAGATATGCTAAGAAATTACAAAAAGATTTAAAACTAACTAATGAAGAACTTGAGATTTTATGTGCTGAATTAGGTTATAAAGAAGATGAGTTAAAAAGTATAAAAAATGCTCAAAAAGATTTACGTATTAGTCATACAAGAGAAATGAGTGATTTATTTATTAAAAGTAAAGAAGATGAAGTAATAGAAATGGTAAATAGACAAAGAATTAGAAGATAATTATAACAAAATATAAGCACTATTAAATAGGGGGTAGTGGTATGAATAATTTAACTATGGAATACGAAACAGAAGTTAAAAATATAGAATTTTTAATTTATAATTTAGGTAATATAGGTTTTGATTGTACTAACTTAGTAGATACACTAAATAAAATAAAAGAAGAAACAAATTCTTCTTTAGATAATATAAGAAATAATAAAGAAATAGGTATTCCAGCAAAACATATGTTATTAGATGGTGCATATAGAGAAAGTTTAGGAAAATTAAGAAATTTAGAATTTTCTATAAAAGAAAATGAAAAATATTATAATATGATAAAAGAACTTATGTCTATTAATAACTTAATGGAAAATGAAATAGATATATCATTATGTGTAGAAAAATTAATCAATCTTATTAAAATAGCTAAAAGTTTAAATGTAGATGAATTAGATAATAAAGATGTATTTAATACTTTGTATCAAACTGTTTATAATGTTATAAAACTCGAAATTAAGACAACTGGTAATTCTAAACTATTAGATTATTGTGATGATTATAAAATAGATAGTGTTTATTTAAATAACTTGGTACTTGAAGATATAGAAAAACTAAAAGAAAAAGAAGTTGATATGACAGAAATAAATGAAATATTAAATAACTTATCTTTAGGAGATTATTATTTAGATAAAAAATTAATTAGATTAATAGTATTTTCTTTATATGATGATAATTATATGAAAAAAATAGAAGAAAAACTAGCAAAAATACGTGCTAGAAGTGTAGAAAATTACTCTTCAATTAATAATGTAACAAATCAAATACAAAGATTATCTAATCAAAAAAAAGAAGTTCGTAAAAACTTTCCAAAAAGCAAAATACAAAATATAAAAATAACATTAAAAAATCTATTTCCAATAATTATAAGTGGTGGAATAATTTTTAGTGCCTTAAAATTAATACCTGAAGTAAAAGAAAAATCTTATATGACAAAAACTACTACATATACTTCAAGTGATGATTCATATGAAGTAGAAAATTCTTATAAACCAAAAATATTTCGTAATGATGATGTAATAATACAAGTACATCATCCATATAAAAAAGAAAGATTATTTGATACCCAAAAAGTTTTAGAATATGCTTATGTAGAAGATATGCATTTAGAAGAATTAAGTACTTATTTAACTTTAGTAGAAAATAACATTATAAAATTGAAGTCTTCTCTTACTGCTCAATATTTTTTAGAAGATAATGATAAAGTTACTGAGACTACGGCAGAAGTAATAAAAAAAGATGTAGATTATGATAATTATATTATGACTGATAATGAAGCATTACAAGATTTATTATATACTCTGCTAGGATGTTATATACTTCTTTATGAAATCGGAGGTTTTTGTGTTTTTATAAGATATCGTGATTATTCATTTAATTATGGTTCAATTCAATCTATTTTTAAACTAATTCATGAATTAAAAGATAATGATTTATCTATAAATAAAGAAAAGTTAGAAAAAGTAAAACAAGAATTAGAACTTGCAAAACAAGAATTAAATGAATTATTAAATGGAAACAAAGAATTAGCTAAAGAATACAAAGAATATATGTCTTTGTATGGAAAAAAATTTGACTCATCATTAGAAGAAACTTCTTCTATGGGAATGGTTAGAAGGTTAGGTAAATAATACAGAATTAATTGACTTTTTAACTATTTTGAGGTAGTATATTAATGATTTTTATAGGGGGGAACTATATGTTTGATATAGGTTTAGAATATGATTCAAAAATAAAAGATATAGAGTTTTTAATTTATAAATTAGGTAATGTTGGTTTTGATTGTACTAATTTAGTGGATGCATTAAATAAAATAGAAGAAGAAACAAATATTTCTTTAGACAACATAAGAAATAATAAAGAAATAAACACTCCAACGAGACATATGTTATTAGATGGGGTATATGGAGAAAGTTTGGGAAAATTAAAGAAGTTAGAGTTAACTATATCAGAGGAAGAAAAGTATTACAAAGTAATTGGCAAATTATCTAGTTTAAGTAGCTCAATAAATGTTAATATATTAAGTAAATTAGAAGTAGATAATTATGTAAATGGACTAATTGAATGTATAGAATTAATTAGAAATTCTAGTGTAAAAGATCATAGGGAAAAAGAAAAAGTAGTGGGTGTTTTATATGAAATAGTATATAGAATGATAAAAATAGAACTTAAGCTAACTGGTGAATCTAAATTGCTGGAATATTGTAATTTATATGATATAGATACAAGTCATTTAAATGAATTAGTATTAGATGATATAGAAAGTAAAAAAGAAGATAGTAATAGTGAAGAAGTAAAAAATGCAGTGAATAAATTAAATGCTTTAGATGAGGATTATGTAGATAAAGGTTTAATTATTTTATTAAATGATGTTAATGTAGAAGAGGAATTTGAAAGTGTTAAGGCTTCTTTGAAAGAAATTATTTCTAAGTATAATAAAAATAATTCTGAAATTAGTATGTTAGAAGAGCAAAAAGATAAATTAAAAAAACAATTTAATGAAGAACATAAGAGTTCTAATATTAAATTTAATTTAAAGTATTTATGTGCAAATATTGGTTCGTTTATGCTTTCTATTGGTATGATTTTTGGTTTTATTAAAGTAACTAGTGGTCCTACTAAGCATTATAGGGTTACCACTACAACTTATAATGTGAATGATGATTCTTATATGGAGGAATCTGAGTATAAAAGTTCAAGAGGAGCTAATCAAGTTTATTTAAAATTTTATGAACCATATGTAGAAACAAATGATGGATATAAAAGAGAAGCTACAACCTATAGGTTAAATTATGCACCTATTTATGAATTGAAAGATTATTTAGATCATTTAGATAATATAGATATGTCTACATTTTCTGCTAGAATGTATCGAGAAGAAGAGACGAAAGAGGAATTAGAATTAAGTGATATGTATAATGAAACTCTAGCATTAGTAGTGGAAAAAAAGCAAGATTTAGATGACTATATTATGAAAGTTGATAAAAACACTGCGTTTGAATTACGTACATCTATTTTTATTTTATTATTTGCATTAGAAATTATTATAGCAAATGGAAATACGAAATATTTTTCATTAGGTTTAATTGCTTCTTTGAAATATATAATTCATTATATTAAAGCTATATTAGAAAAAAAAGAATATAGTAAGAGTGAATTAAAAGAATTAAACCATCATATAAGAATAATAGATGAAGAAATAAAAAAACTTGCTAAAGAAAATAAAGAATTAGATAGAAAATATAAAGAATATATGTCTTCATATGGGAAAAAATTTGACTCATTACTAGAAGAAACTCCTTCTAAGGGAAATGAAAACAAAGAATTAGCTAAAGAATACAAAGAATATATGTCTTTGCATGGAAAAAAATTTGACTCATCATTAGAAGAAGCTTCTTCTATGGGAATGGTTAGAAGGTTAGGTAAATAAACTTAACTTTCTTTTATTTATGCATATAATACTATGGAGGTAAAATATGTATAAAAGCATAGGTACTAACGAATTAAAAGGTTTAATAGGACAGGTTAATATTATAGATATAAGAGATAATTACTTATATAAAATAGGAAACATTCCTAGTTCTAAAAATATACCTGCTAACTTTTTAATAGTAAATCCTGATAAATATTTAAATAAAAATGAACTATATTACATTTATTGTAGCTTTGGTATGCAAAGTAATAAAGTTTGTTCTAAACTATCTAATTTAGGTTATAATGTAATAAATGTAATGGGTGGATATAATGATTATATAAGTAAAATATAAATTTTAAAAAAAAGATAATTTATTTTATCTTTTTTTCTTGATTAAAATAAAAAAAACATTATAATAGATAGTAGTTTTAAAGGAGGAAGAAGTATGATAGAAACTGAATTACCAATTTTACTTTTAAAAGATATTATTCTTTTTCCTTATAATGAAGTACGTATAGAATTAGATAATACTAAAGATAAAGAATTAATCTCTTTAGTAGAATCATATTATAAAAAACATATATTAGTAGTATATCCAAATAATACCTTTAATGGTAACTTAGATATAAAAACTATTCATAAGATTGGTGTAGTTGGTTACATTAGTATGAAAATTGAACTACCTAATCAAAAAACTAGGATTGTATTACGTGGTTTAAACAGGGTATTAATTAAAAGTATTGTAAACAAAGATAATATTTTTATTGCTTCTTTTAAAGATGCTACTTATAAAAAATTATCTAGTATTGAAGAAGTAGCATATTCTAGATCTTTAATTAGACAACTAGAATACTTTATTGAGCATAATCCAGCGATGAGTAATAGTGTTTTATCTTTAATTTTAGGTATAAATGACATAAATAAAACAACAGATATTTTACTTCCAGAAATGCCAATATCTTTTAATCGAAAACTAGAATATATTAATGAAGTAGAGCCACCAAGTAGAGTGATGATGTTACTTTTAGATATAAAAAAGGAACTTGAAGTAGTAGAACTTGAAAATGCTATTGAAGAAAAAATGTCTTTAAATATTGAAAACTCTCAAAAAGAATTTATTTTAAATGAAAAATTAAAAGCAGTTAAAGAAGAATTAGGTATAGATGATAAAGATACTGAAATTATAGAACTAAAAGAAAAAGTAGAAAAAATAGATGCACCTTTAAAAATTAAAGAACGTTTATATAAAGAAATAAATCGTTATGAAAAACTAAATCCTTTATCTCCTGAAATATCTATAGTAGGAAATTATATTGATATATTACTTTCATTACCTTGGAATTATAAAACAAAGGATAATAAAAACTTAAATAAAGCAAAAGAAATACTTGATTCTACTCATTATGGTTTAGAAGAAGTAAAAGAACGTATAATTGAGTTTCTAGCAGTAGAGCAGTTCTCTCATAATGAAAATTCTAGTGTTATCTGTTTAGTAGGTCCCCCAGGAGTAGGAAAAACTACATTTGCTAAATCAATTGCTAAGGCTTTAAATAGAAAATTTACTAAAATAAGTGTCGGAGGTTTAAGTGATGAAGCAGAAATAATGGGTCACAGAAGAACATATATTGGTTCATCATTTGGTAAAATAATCGGAGGTATGAAAAAAGCTGGTTCTTCTAATCCTGTTTTCGTAATAGATGAAATAGACAAAATGATTAAAGATATTAAAGGAGACCCATCATCTGCTTTACTAGAAGTTTTAGATAAAAGCCAAAATAAATATTTTGTAGATAACTTTATCGAAGAAGAATATGATTTATCTAATGTACTTTTTATCTGCACTGCAAATTATAAAGAACAAATACCTCTAGAACTATATGATAGAATGGAAATAATTGAAATAAATAGTTATTCATTACTTGATAAAATAAAAATAGCTAAAAATTATATTATACCTAAAGCTATAAAAGAATATAAATTATCAAAAGATGAAATAGTCTTTACTGATAATGCAATTAATAAAATAATAACCAATTATACTAAAGAAGCAGGAGTAAGAGACTTAGAAAGAATGATTTTAACTATTCTTCGTAAAATAATAAAAGAAATAGTTTTGAATAAAACACAAAAATTTAATATTATAGATGAAGAAGAAATAGAAAAATTTTTAGGTAAAGAAAAATATAAAAGTATAAAAGTAAAAGATAAATCATACATAGGAAAAGTAAATGCTTTAAGTTATACTATGTTTGGCGGAGACATACTAAAAATAGAATCTACTTATTATAAAGGTAGTGGGAATATTATTACAACAGGTTATCTAGGAGATATTTTTAAAGAAAGTGCTTTAATTTCTTATGGATATATAAAAAGTAATTATGATAAATTTAATATTGATTACAATAGATTAATAGAAAATGATATTCATATTAATGTACCAGAAGGTGCGATAAGAAAAGAAGGTCCTTCAGCAGGAGTTACTCTTACTACTTCAATTATAAGTGCATTAACTGAAATAGAAATACCTGATAATATTAGTATGACTGGTGAAATAACATTAACTGGAGATATTCTTCCTGTCGGAGGTATAAAAGAAAAAATAATAAGTGCTAAAGAGTATGGAATAAAAAAAATATTTATACCAAAAGATAATGAAGAAGATATAGAAAAATTAGATAAAACTATTAAAAGAGGTATTAAATTTATGTATGTATCTAATTATGAAAAACTATTTGAAAAACTAATAAAAGAAATAGAAAAAGAAAAAGAAGAAAACTTTGTATAACAAAATAAAAAGTACACTATTACTTATTACTAGTGTACTTTTTAAATATAAAAATTAAATAAATTTAATAACTAAATACTAATATTTCATTATCTTAAGCATATCTTTTATTAGGGAGGAAAAAATATGAAACAAACAATTCCTTTTACTAAGGATATTACATTTAAAACAAAAATAGGTGATTTAACTAGTATCTCTTTAGATAATGATTTAACTTTAAAAGGCGAAGACTTAATAGTAGGTTCATTTTATATAAAAGGAACATATAAAGATGATAATTTAAATGAAGAAGAATATAGTTATAAAATTCCATGTGAAATAGCAATAAGTGATGACTATGATACTTATGATTCAACTATAGATATAGATGATTTTCACTATGAAATAATAAATGATGAAATATTAAGAGTAGATATTGTAGTTTTAATAGATAATTTAATAAAAAAAGAAAAAGAAGTAGAAAGATGTATTGATTTAGAAGAATTAGAAGAAGTAGTACATGATATTAAACCTAATCCACCTACAGAAGTAAAAGAAGAAATAAAAGAAATAGTAAAAGAAGAAGTAAAAGAAGAAAAAAGAGATATAGATAGTACTATTAATATAGTAAATGAAGAAAAAGAAAATATAATTCAACTAACTAAAGAAGAAAATTATTTAACTTATAGAGTTTATATAGTAAATGAAGAAGATACTTTAGAAAAAATAATAACAAAATACAAAGTAACAAAAGAACAATTAAAAGATTACAATGATATAGATAACTTTACTGTAGGTACTAAATTAATAATACCTAGTACTAACAATGATTGAAAAAGAAATATTAAAAAAATGTAATATCATACCAACTAGTTTTAAAAAACTAAATAATGCTATTTTAGTTTCTTATAAAGATAAAAAATATATATTTAAAGAAAATAAAGAAGATGTAGATAAAATATTTACTTATTTAGAAAGTCGTAATTTTAATTATTTTCCTAATTCATATAGAAAAGATAAATATAATATTTCTGAATATATTGAAGATTTATCACTTAGTAAAGAAGAAAAAAGTATTGATTTAATTAACTTAGTAAGTCTTCTTCATACTAAAACAACACATTATAAAAATATAGATATAGATGATTATAAAATAATATATGAAGATATAGATAAAAAACTAAATGAATTACTAGAGTATTATTTATCTTTAAATGATTATATAGATAATGAAATATTTATGTCGCCATCTAATTATTTATTGGTTAGAAATATAACTAAAATATATGCTTTAATTGATTATTTAAAAAATGAATTATCTAGTTGGTATGATTTAATAAAAAAACAAGATAAACAAAGAGTAGTTTTAAATCATAATAATTTAAAATTAGAACACTTAATTAGAAATACTAATAGTTATTTAATAAGTTGGGATAAAGCAAAATTTGATTTACCTATATATGATTTATATAATTTATATAAACAAAATTATAAAGATATTGATTTTTCAGTATTATTAAATGAATATGAAAAAAGATATCCTCTTAAAGAAGAGGAAAAAAAGTTATTATTTATATTAATATCATTACCAGATAAATTAGATTTAGTTAATAATGATTATTTAAATACAAAAAAAGTAAAAGAATTACTTGATTATATATATAAAACAGATAAAATTATTTCACCATATTATTCTAATCAAAATTAAGAAGAATAATACAATTTCTACAAATAGTAATATGGCATTAAAAGTAATAGTCCAAAAGATAGTTATAAATGATTGATATACTATAATTACTAAAAAGAAACCAAGTAAAAATATGTTACAACCATTATTTCTTCTTTTGTTTTTACAAGAAGTACAATTACACATAAAACTGTGTTTAAACATATAATCACCTATGTTATTTTATGTATATTTATTAATAAAGTGATATTTTAAAGAATAATTAGTTTATTCTTTTTTGCGTAAAAAAATGACATTAATACAAAATTTGATTGTATTTTTTTTACATTTGTAGTATAATAGTACTAGAAGGTGGTTATATGTTAAAAAAGATTAAGTTAGATAATTATGTTACTTTTATTAATGAAACAGAAATTAGTTTTAGTGCGACAAACTATAAATTTTTAGAAAGTGAAAATGTTGGTGCTAATAAAATACTTAAAGGTTGTTTATTTGTTGGAGAAAATGCTTCTGGTAAAACAAAAATATTAACTAGTATTACTTTATTGTTAGATTTATTATTTGGTAATAATGAAGTAAATTTTATGACTAATAAAAGTTTTTATACAAATAAACCAACATATAAAATAGAATATACATTTGTTCAAGAAGATACTGAAATAGTGTATTTGGTTGAAATAGGTTCTAATCAAATTGTTTCTGAAAAACTTGTTGTAGATAAAAAAATAATATTAGAAAGACTAGGTAATACTGCAAAATTCTTCTTAAATGAAGAAAAAACTTTTGATGATATTTCTAATAAATTATTGTTTTTACGTAGAATTTATTTTGATACTAATTTTTATGGCAATACTATACTAATTAATTGGTTTAATTATATGAAAAAGTCAGTATATGTAAATTGTTATTATAGAAGTGTAGTAACATATTCTGATGATAATTTATTAGTACATAATTATTTAAATAATGATGATAATGTAGAAGTAATTAATAAATTTTTAGAAAAAATTAACTATAATCAAAAAATAGAATATGGAATAGAAAATTCTAATCCTAAACAAAAATTTTCAGTTAAATCAAAAGATAATACGAAATTTATTTCTTTTAATAAATGTGGTACTGATATATATGTTCCTGAAATGTTTGAATCAACAGGTAATAAAACTTTTATGGAATTATTGCCATCATTTCTTCATGCGATTAATAATGAATGTATGATTATTATTGATGAATTTAGTAGTGGATTTCATAATGAATTAGAAGAATGCATAATTAAATATTTTTTTAATTATTCAAAAAATGGTC
>CAYWQZ010000017.1:0-10563 GCA_964460565.1 uncultured Mycoplasma sp. | reverse complement strand
TATTAGTAAAACAATTAGTTATGATTATAATGATTTTACGTTATTTGATAGTTTATCTAGTTCTACTAGTTCATCATCTGGTGGCTGTTCTTCATGTGGTGGAGGTTGTTCTTCTTGGTAGAGAGATTTATTTTGCAGTGGCATTTGAGTGAAGTATGTAATTTAAAATGTAAACATTGTTATCAACAAGATCATAAACCGGTACAATTAAAATTTGATGAATTAATGAGTATTTTAAATCAATATAGAGAATTATTAAAAAAATTAGATGTAAAAGGACATATTAATCTTACTGGAGGAGAGGTTTTATGCTTTCCTTACTTTTTTAAAATTTTAGAAGAGTTTAAAAAGGATAAAGATTTATATTCTTTTTCAGTACTTACTAATGGAACATTAGTAACAGATGAAATAGCAAAAAAAATTAGTGAGTATAATCCTTTATATGTTCAAGTAAGTTTAGAAGGATCTAAAAAAATAAATGATTATGTAAGAGGGAAAGGAGTATATAAAAAAGTAGAAAAGTGTGTTAAATATTTAAAAAAATATAATATTTATACTTCTATTTCTTTTACATCAACAAAATTAAATTATAAAGAGTTTCCTAAAGTAGTTTCTTTTGCAGTAAAAAATAAAGTAGATAATGTGTGGTCTGATAGATTTATTCCTTTTGGGAGTATATATGATAAAAGTTTTATAATGAATGAAGAAGAAACCAATGATTTTTTATCTATAATGGAACGAGAAAGACAAAAATTAAAAATAAAAGGCGTTACAACAACTATTTCAATGAATAGAGCTTTACAATTCCAAATGACAAATGGTTTTGCTTATAAATGTACTGCTGGTAAGAGTTTATTAACAGTGATGGAAAATGCAGATTTGGTTCCTTGTAGAAGAATGCCAATTGTTATAGGAAACTTAAAAGAAAGTAATATGTATGATTTGTATAAAAATAATAAAATATTAAAAGAATTACAAAAAGAAGTAATACCAGATGATTGTAAAAAATGTGAAAATGCTTCAATGTGTCGTGGTGGTTTAAAATGTTTAACTTATGCTTTGTATAAAGATTTAAATCATAAAGATATTGGATGTAGTTTATAACTTATAAAGGTACTTAAGTAGTATCTTTTTTAATTGTTATTATTTACTTGGAAAAATTAGTAATAATTTATTTTTTGACTAATATATAAATTAGACACTTATTTATACTTTTTTTAAGTAATTTATCAAATTTTGTTGAAAAAAATTGGTAAGGTTATAAAATTATAATAAAGAGGAGGATAGATATGAAGGAGAAGAAAAAAACTTATTTACAGACTTGGGTAAAAGACTCAGCTTATATTAATTAATTTTATTTTTTTTATAATTATTTATTTTAGTATATATATCTTTAAGTGCAATTTCATATTTTGATGTTTCTTTTGGTAGATAATATTTTTCATTAATAAGACCACTAGGTAAATATGTCTGATTAACTATTGAGCCTTTATAATTATGAGGATATAAATATCCATTATAAGGACTTTTTAGATAACTAGGCATTTCTCCAATATTTTTAGTATTAATATCATTAATTGCTTTTTCTATAGCAAGATAAGCAGTATTAGATTTTGGAGATAAAGCCATTTCAATTACAATATTTGAAAGTATAATTCTAGCTTCAGGTAGTCCAACTCTTTCTGCAGCATTTATCGCAGCGTCTAGTTTCATTCCCATATTTGGATTAGCAAGTCCAATGTCTTCATAACAAATAACAGATAATCTTCTGTAAATACTATCTAAATCTTCAGATATTAATAATCTTGCTAAATAATGAAGAGAAGCATCAACATCACTTCCTCTTATTGATTTTTGAAGTCCACTTAATACATCATAATGTCCGTCTTCATTTTTATCAATAAAGAAAGTAGGTTTAGAATTAATTTCTTTTATAATATCTATATTAACAATATGATCTTTATTAAAATAATAAGATACTTCTAATAGATTATAAGCATATCTTAAATCAAATTTAGCAATACTAGCTATATATTTTAGAGTTTTATTATCTATTTTTATATCACTAATTTCCTCATATTTAATAGCTTTTTTTAATCCTTTTAAAATATTATCTTCATTTAAGGGTTCAAGTTTAAAAATTTGACATCTACTTCTTATCGCAGGATTAATTTTATGATAGGGATTACTAGTAGTAAGTCCAATTAAAGTAATAAGTCCACTTTCTAAACAAGGTAATAGTATATCTTGTTTATCTTTATTTAATCTATGGATTTCATCCATTACTAAAATCATACCATCATACATTTTTGCTTCTTCAATTACAGTTTCAATATCTTTTTTATTGTTTACAGTGGCATTTAAAAATCTATAATTACATTTCAAATCATTTACAATACAACACGCTATAGAAGTTTTTCCTATACCAGGTTCACCATATAAAATCATAGAAAATATTTTCTTATTTTTAATCATATTATTAATTATTTTATTATTACCCACTAAATGCTCTTGTCCTAGAATATCTTTTAATGTTTTTGGAGCAAGTTTAAGTGCTAAAGGTTTATCCATAATTATCACGTCCAAACTAATTATATCATGAAAACTTGATTTATTTTATAGAAAAATATTCTCCAATTTTTAAATATTTACTCATATCAAGAGGCATTTCTAAAGTAACAGAGGCTTTCTTATGATAAATTATTTTATTTTTACTTACATTTCTTCTTAATAAAACAATTTTATTATCTTTATCTAACATACATATATCTATATTTTGTTTCATAAAAAAAGTATGAATGCTTTTACATTTATTAAATAAATAAATATTATTTATTTTCTTTTTTTTAAACATTAATCCAATTAATTTATCTTTAAAACTACTATATTTTATAATATTTACTTTTTTATTATTTATTTCTACATACATAATAATCACAACTATATTTTACAAATATATTTAAAGTATTGCAAGAAATTTTTAATATTTTAATAATATAAATCAATTTCTTTTTTTATAAATAATTAAGTTTAAAATAATAATGTAAATAAGTTATATAATTGACATAAATAATTTGCAAAAACTGTAAATTTAATGTATACTTTAACTGGAGAGAAGAATATGAGTATATATGATTTAACAATTGAAGAATTAGAAAAGTTTTTATTAGATAATAATGAAAAAAAATATCGTGCTAATCAAATATTTGAATGGTTATACGAAAAAAGAGTAGAAAGTTTTTCATTAATGACTAATTTAAGTAAAGAATTAATAGAGAAATTAAATAATAGTTTTTCTATGGAAAGACCTGTAATAGAAAAAATAGAAGAAGATATAGATGTAAATAAGTATTTGTTTAAATTAACTGATAATAATTATATAGAAAGTGTTTTAATGAATCATAATTATGGACTTAGTTTATGTATATCAAGTGAAGTTGGTTGTAATATGGCTTGTTCTTTTTGTGAAAGTGGAAGGCTTAAAAAGAAAAGGAATTTACTTGCTAGTGAAATGTTACTTCAAATAATGGAAATAGAAAAACATATAAATAAGAAAGTAACACATATAGTAATTATGGGTATTGGTGAACCATTTGATAATTATGATAATATTGTTAAGTTTATAAAATTAGCAAACTTTCATAAAGGTTTAAATATTGGTTCTAGACATATTACAGTATCTACATGTGGAATAATACCTAAAATAAAGGAATTTAGTAAATTACCATATCAAGTAAATCTTGCTATATCACTTCATGCTCCAAATGATAAACTTAGAAGTTATCTTATGCCGATTAATAAAGTATATCCTTTAAAAGATTTAATAGAAGCAGTAAAAGAATATATAAAAATAACTAATCGAAGAGTAACTTTTGAATATATATTACTTGATGGAATAAATGATACAAAAGAGCATGCTTTAGAATTATGTAATTTAATAAAAGGGATGAATGCTTATGTAAATTTAATTCCTTATAATGAAAATAGTAATATTTTATATAAAAGAAGTAAAAAAGAGAATATTATGAATTTTTATGATATAATAAAAAAAGAAAATATAAATGTAACAATAAGGCGAGAATTTGGTTCTAAGATATCCGCTGCATGTGGACAACTAAGGAGTAAGAAGGAGGAATAAGATGGAAACATTTTATTTAACAGATAAAGGAAATGTAAGAGATCATAATGAAGATAGTGTTATAATAATAAAAAATGCTGAAAATAACTATTTAATGGCTGTTGCAGATGGTATGGGGGGTCATAAGGCTGGAGAAGTAGCATCTTCAATTGCAATTAGTTATTTAGCAAAAAGATTTAATGATAGTTTCTTTAAATTAAATAAAGCAGATGCCACTATTTGGATAAGAACTATTGTATCTGAAATAAATAGTTTGATATTTAGATATACAGATGATCATGAAGAAAGTAAGGGAATGGGAACTACATTAGTTTTAGCAGTTGTAACAGATGATTATATTTTATTTGGTAATATTGGCGATTCTTCTGGTTATGTTATGAAAGATAATAGTCTTCATAAAATAACTTACGATCATACTTTAGTAAACTTATTAGTATCTGCTGGAGAGTTAACCGTAGAAGAAGCTAAAAATCATCCTAAAAAGAATATTTTAATGAATGCTTTAGGAATAAATGATCCAGTAGAAATAGATATATTTGATTGTTCTATGGATATAGAAAGTATTATGTTATGTTCTGATGGTCTTACAACGATGTTACAAGATGATCATATCGAAAAAGTATTAAATAGTGAGTTAGAAACAGAAGAAAAAGTAATTAAATTAATAAAAAAAGCAAATAACAGGGGTGGGAATGATAATATTTCAGTTGCATATATGGATATTAAGGAGTGTGAATTAGAATGATTGTCAAAGGACAAAAAGTAAATGAAAGATATGAAGTTATTAAAAGTATTGGAGAAGGTGGAATGGCTAATGTTTATTTAGCTAAAGATACTATTTTAGATAGAAATGTAGCTATAAAAGTATTACGTGGTGATTTATCAGGTGATGAAAAATTTGTTAGACGTTTTCAAAGAGAAGCACTTTCTGCATCAAGTTTATCTCATCCTAATATAGTAGAAATGTATGATGTTGGCGAAGATAATGGAGATTATTTTATTGTAATGGAATATGTAAATGGACTTACTTTAAAACAACTTTTAAAAAAACGTGGTAAACTTACTACTTCTGAAGTAATAGATATAATGCTTCAGATAACAAGTGCTATGGGTGTAGCACATGATAGTTTAATTATTCATCGTGATTTAAAACCTCAAAATATCTTAATTGAAGATGATGGTGGAATAAAAATAACTGATTTTGGTATTGCAATGGCTTTAAATGCAACTCAGCTTACTCAGACAAATTCTGCGATGGGATCAGTACATTATTTCTCACCAGAACAAGCAAGTGGAAAAGGTGCTAGTTTAAAAAGTGATGTTTATTCATTAGGTATTATGATGTATGAATTACTTACAGGTTCACTTCCTTTTAAAGGAGATACTGCAGTAGAAATAGCATTAAAACACTTAAAAGAACCAGTTCCAAGTATAAGAGATGTTTTACCTGATTTACCACAAAGTGTAGAAAATATTATTATAAGTGCAACTGCTAAAAATCCTAAAAATAGATATAATAATGCTAATGAAATGCATAATGATTTATTAACAGTTTTAAATAAAGAAAGATTAAATGAACCAAAAAGAAAACTAAAGTATAAAGAAGGCGACTTAGAAGAAAAAGAAATAATAGATGATGTAGAAAACTTAGATAATAGTTTTGTAAAACAAGTCGCAGGAGAAGATGAAGATAAAAAGAATAAAAAGATAGTTTTATTAGGTATAATTTTTAGTGTATTAGTAGTAATATTTGCTTTTGTATTCCTTGTTTTACCAAAACTAACTAAAGTACCAGATATAAAAATACCAGATGTAGCAAACTTAACTGAAGTTGCAGCAGAACAACTTTTAGAAGAAAAAGGTTTAAAAGTAAAAAATGAGATAGAAGAACAATCATCTAGTACAGTAGAAAAAGGTTTAGTAATAGGTACTTCACCAAGTAAAGGAAGAACAGTAAAAAAAGGAACAGAAATTACTTTAATAGTATCTACTGGAGAACAAACTATAGAAATAGAAGATTATACTGGTAAAAATTCAAGTGAAATTAAAGGAAAACTTGAAGCTTATGGTATTGAAGTTACAATTGAAGAACAAGAAATAGATGATAAAGATAAGAAAGAAAATATTAAGTATGAAGAAAATCTTATAATCGGACAAAATGTTGATCCAAAAACAACTTTAAAAAAGGGTGATAAAATTACTTTATATATAACTAAAATAGAAGATAAATATCCAAATATTGTTGAAGAATCTTGGACTGTAGAAGAAGCACAAAATTGGGCTAAAGAAAAAGGAATTAATTTAAAAATTAAAAGTAAAAGTGTTTGGGATCAAGAATCAGGTATTATAATAGAACAAGATAGAAAAGCAGGATCTATTATAGTAAAAGGTGCAACACTTACTATAACAGTAACAGAAAAAAGTACTGAAGAATTACCAAATGAAGAAACAAACGATGAAGAAATAAAGGAACAAGAATAATGACAGGACAAATTATAAAGATATTAAAAAATGAATTTGTTGTAAGCAGTAATAAAAATAATTATACTTGCACTTTAAGAGGAAAACTAAAAACTGAAGGCATAACTCCCAAAGTTGGAGATTATGTTTTCTTTGAGTTAGAAAATAAAGTAATAGAAAGAATAGAATCAAGGAAAAATAGTCTTGATAGACCTAGTGTATCTAATATAGATATTGCTCTTATTGTAACAAGTATTACGAAAAAAGAATTTTCTACTAACTTACTTGATAAATTATTAATTATATGTGAAATAAATAATATAACTCCAGTAATATGTTTAACAAAAAAAGATTTATTAACTAAAGAAGAGAAAAAAGAAATAAAAAGTATTATTAAATATTATAAAAAAATAGGTTATAAAGTATTATATAATACTAATTTATATAGAATAAAAAAACTATTTAAAAATAAAACAACTGTCTTAACAGGACAAACAGGAAGTGGTAAATCTACTTTAATGAATAAATTAAATAAAGAGTTAAACTTTGAAACAAATGAAATATCTAAAGCTTTAGGAAGAGGAGTTCATACTACAAGATGTGTAACTTTAGTAGAAATGTATAAAGGAAAAGTACTTGATACTCCTGGTTTTTCTTTAATAGATTTAACTAATTATAGTAATATAGATATAAGAAGAAGTTTTCCTGAGTTTAATAAAATAAATTGTCCTTATAAAGATTGTAATCATATAAATGAAAAAGATTGTCAAGTAAAAAAAGAAGTAGAAAAGGGTAATATATTAAAATCTAGATATACAAATTATTTAAAATTTGTAGAAAGAAGGTAACTATGAAAAAAGTAAGTACATCATTTTTATGTGAAAATAGTAGTAAAGATTTAATTAATGTATTAAATAATACTAATACTGATTATATACATTTTGATGTGATGGACGGATTATTTGTATCTAATAGGTTTTTAACTATTAAAGAATTAAAAGAAGTATTATCTTTATCTAAAAAGAAAAATGATATTCATTTAATGGTTAAAGATCCAAGTAGTTATATAAATGAAATAAAAAGTTTTCCTATAGAATTTATTACTATTCATTATGAAATAGATAATTTAGAAGAAGTAGTAAAATTAATAAGAGAAAATAATATAAAAGTAGGACTTGCTATAAAACCAGAAACTAATATAGAAAGTATTTATTATTTATTAGATAAAATAGATATGATTTTAATAATGAGTGTAGAACCAGGTAAATCAGGACAAAAATTTATAGATAGTTCTATAGATAAAGTAAGTAGATTAAAAAGTGAAATTAATAAAAGAGGTTTATCTACTTTAATAGAAATAGATGGTGGTATTAATGATAAAGTTTTACCTTTTATTAAAGATGTAGATATAGTAGTTAGTTCTTCTTATGTATTAAGTGATTTTAAAAATATTGATAAAATTAGAAATAGTTAAAAAAGTTAATTTTTAATTGGCAAACAGATAAAAATTTGATAAAATTTATATATAACAAAAATAACTTAAGGGGGGGATTAGGATGAAAAACAATTATTTAGTTAAAATTGATGAACTTAGAATACAAGAAACATGTGATGCTTATTTTAAATGGAAAGATTTAAATACTTATATTAAAAGTTTAGTATCTAGAGGTATTAATATGCCAGATGCCATTAGTGAACCTATGGGGTGCTATTGCTTGGATTTACTATGGAATAAAAAATCTGGTGGAGATGCTTTTACCCATGATGGTAAAAAAATAGAATTTAAAGCTACAAGTAATTATGATACTGATTTAAGTAGTTTTGGACCTAGATGTGAATTTGATGACTTAGTTTTTTTAAGATTTAATCTTGATACTAATATGTTATATGTATATGATACTGGTATTAGTTCTTCAGAACTTAAAAGAATAGAAATATCTTCTTATGGTACAGTAGAAAAATACCAAAAACAAGGTAAAAGACCACATTTTAGCATAATTGATAAAATTATTAATGATTTAGAAATAGAACCTACTGTAGTTTTTAATATTAGAAGAGGAATAATAGAAAAAAAGATTTTTTAAATAGTCTATATCTATAATGGAGGAGTTTATGTATAAAGTATGTAGTTTATTTTCTGGTGTCGGAGGAATTGATTTAGGATTTTTAAATACAAAGAAGTGTGAAATTGTTTATGCAAATGAATTTGATGAATATGCTAAAGAAACTTATGAGTTAAATTTTAAAAATAAAGTTGACTGTAGAGATATACATAATGTTAAAGTAAACGAAATACCTCTTTTTGATATTATGATCGGTGGGTTTCCTTGTACATCTTTTTCAGTCGCAGGATATAGAAAAGGTTTTGATGATGATAAAACTGGTGATTTATTTTTTGAAATGGAAAGAATATTTAAAGAAAGAAAACCAAGAGTAATATTCTTAGAAAATGTTAAAAATTTAGTTAGTCATAATAATGGTAAAACATTTAAAAAAGTTTACGAGTGTTTAGAAAACGCTGGATATAAAGATAAAATTGTATCAGATGTTTTAAATGCCTCATTATATGGAAATATACCCCAAAATAGAGAAAGAGTATATATTATTGCATTTCTTTATAAGGAAGATTATGATAGATTTAAAATGCCAAGTCCTATTCCTTTAAAAAAGAAGATTAAAGATATATTCGATTTTGAAACTAAACTTGATGATAAATATTACTATACTAAGGGTAAATATAAAGATGAAATGTATAATATGTTAATAAATGAAATAGATGATGAATCTACCGTTTATCAGTGGAGAAGAAAATATGTTAGAAAAAATAAAAATAATTTAGTTCCAACTTTAACTGCTAATATGGGAGAAGGAGGACATAATGTACCTTTAATTAAAACAAAATATGGTATTAGAAAACTAACTCCAATAGAGTGTTTTTATGCACAAGGTTTTCCAAAAAATTATAAATTACCATCTAATATGAGTGATTCAAAACTTTATAAACAAGCAGGTAATTCTGTTGCAGTTCCCGTTATTAATAGAATTGCACAAAATATTATCGATGCTTTAGAAGCAAGTTAAGAGGTATTATGGATATAAAAATAAAAAATAATGAATTAAAGTTTAAGTATAGAGTTTCAGGTATTATTATAAAAAATGATGAGGTTTTATTAGAAAAATATGGAGATAATAGTTTTTGTTTACCTGGAGGTTATGTAGAATTTGGTGAAACAAGTAAAGAAGCAGTAATAAGAGAGCTAAAAGAAGAAACAAATATTACTTTTAATGATGTTAAATATTTAGGTATTATAGAAAATTTTTTTACTAATATTCGAAATGAAAAAACTCATGAAATAGATATATATTATAAAACAAATATTACTTCTGAAGAATCTAATAAAATAGATTTAAATTTAATAGAAAATGATAAGGGTTCTATAATTAAACATCATTTTAAGTGGATAAAAATAAAAGAATTAAATAATTTAATTGTACCCTTAATAATTAATGAAATAATAAAAAATGCTATAGAAAATTTTCACTATATAAATATAGATTAGAACCATATAGATGTTTAGGCTTAATTAAAACATCTTTTTTTATTTAATTAAAATTGTTGACTTTTTAACAAAAACGGTATAAAATATAACAAAAAGACAAAAAATATATAAAAAATAGTATCTTTTTTATAATTTTATAGTATAATAATATTGAGAGGGAGATAATCATGATAAAATATGTTAAACTAACTAATTATAAATCACTTGTTAATTTAACTGTTGATTTTATGAAAACTAAAACAAATCCAAAAAATTTAATACTTATTTATGGAGAAAATGGAATAGGTAAGTCTAATTTTGCTAATTCATTTTATACACTTAATGAAACAATGAGAACTATGTCTTCTAATGAGATGTTAAAAAATATATTTTTAGATATGGAAAATAAACCTAATCAGTATAAAA
>CAYWQZ010000016.1:610-11029 GCA_964460565.1 uncultured Mycoplasma sp. | reverse complement strand
AAATGGATATTAATAAAATATCTGAAGTAACAAAATTATCTGTTAATGAAATAAATTCTCTAATTAAAGATTAATTTATAGTTAATCTTTTTTTAATCTTATTTTTTATATCAAAATTTATTTCCATTTTTTTTATAATATAATTTAGTTATAAAAGTAAATAATAATAATGTAGTTTGTTTAAGGAGTTGATAAAATGAATTTTAAAAATTTTAAAAGCAAACTATACATAATTTTAATTCTTTTAACATTATTTAGTATACCCATAAACATTTTTGCTTATTCAGATAAAGTTTATTTAGGTGGAGAAAACATAGGTATTGAAGTTAAATCTAAAGGAGTTCTTGTTGTAGGTTTTTATGATATTAATGGTACATCACCAGGACAAGATGCAGGACTTAAAATCGGAGATATAATAACTAGGGTTGATGAGACTGTTATTTCTTCAATAACTGATCTATCTGATGTTATTAATAACGATAATGATTTACAAATTACTTATATAAGAAATAATAAAACTTATACCACTACAATTAAAATAGTAAAAGAAAGTAATGTTTATAAAACAGGTCTATATGTAAAAGATAAAATAGTAGGAATAGGAACACTTTCTTTTATTACAAAAGATAGAATTTTCGGTGCTTTAGGACACGAAATAATAGAACAAACTACTAATTATAAATTTGAAATAGATGAGGGAAAAATTTTTAAATCTACTGTATCAAGTATAAATAAATCAGAAAGAAATAACCCAGGAGAAAAAAATGCTAAATATTATAATGATATTGTTTATGGTACAATTGATAGAAATGAAAAAACTGGTATTTATGGTAAGTACGAAGAAAGTTTAAATAATAAAACTTTAATTGATGTAGCAGATAAAAACGAAGTAACTACCGGAAAAGCCAGTATTATAACAGTAACAACAGGTGAGAAAAAAGAAGAATTTTCTATTAATATTCTAAAAGTTTTCCCAAATGACGAAACAAAAAATATTTTATTTGAAATAACCGATGAAAAACTTCTTAATAAAACAAATGGTGTAGTTCAAGGTATGAGTGGTTCTCCAATAATTCAAAATAATAAACTTGTCGGAGCAGTAAACTATGTAATAGTAGATAATCCTAAAAGAGGATATGGTGTATTCATAACTAATATGTTAGAAGAAATAGACAAAATAGGTTAACGCCTATTTTTCTTATTATATAAATAATCATTTATTATCATTATTAAAATACCCATTTATTACATACTTACTTTCATTTGCTACAATAAAAGCCTTTTTATCATAACTTTTTACTATTTTTTGTAATTTATAAAAATCTTTTTTATCAATCTCAATAAACAACATATTTTTTATCTCTTTATTATTAAAACCAGTTATATCCATCATCGATACAGCAAAATTTTCTTTTCTTAAAGCATCAATCATATCAGGAAAAGCCTTTGTAGTAACTATTTGTACGCTGTAACGACCTCTTATAAATCTATCTGATATAATACCACCAATATAAGTTCCAGTACTAAAACCTAAAGCATAACTAATAGCAATTAAAATATTATTTACATCAGTATTTAAAGCCTCTCTTACTACAAAAAACCATATTAATATTTCAAAAAAACCAATTATACTAGAAGATACATTTTTCCCTTTAACTGTATTAACAGTCCTAAAAGTACCAAGAGAAACATCTATTATTCTAGCAATAAAAATTTTAAGACATAAAAAAAACATATTCATATAATCACCATTATTATAATAAATAATTTTCTTATAAAAATACATTTTTTAAGTTTTTTATATTAAATAAACTACAATACCTGCAACTGCAGACGCTATAAGAGCAAGTAACATTATAATTACTACTATTTTTTGAAATTTTTTACTCATTGTAAGACCTCCATGTTAAGTATATCAAAAAAAATATATTTTTGTCTATAATAAATATACTTTTTATTAAGTATATTTAATTAGGTGATTATATGAAAATGAAACTAAAAAACAAAGAAAAAAAACTAAAAAAAATAAATATTACTAATATATTAAATAATAAATTAACTACTAAAAACTTAATAATATTTTTAATTTCATTTTTTATAATTAGTTTTATAATTGGTTCTATATTTTATATATATTTAAATTCTAATGATAAAGAATTAATAAAAAGTAATATAAATACATATTTTACTATAGAAGATTCTATAGATTATTTAAAAAGATTTAAAGATACATTACTAGAAACTATATTTAATGTAATAAAAATATGGATATTAGGTATAAGTGTAATAGGGATAGTTATTGTTATATTTTTATACTTTATCGAAGGTTTTAGTACTGGTTTTACATGTTTTTCCATAATTAAAACTTTTAAATTTAAAGGAATAGTAGGTACTTTATCATTTTTATTTCCATCTAGAATAACATATTTATTTTTATTCTTTGTACTTAGTGTTTTTGCTATTAGAATATCTTATAAAATTATTTTACTTTTATTTTTTAAAAAAAATATTGATATAAATAAAGAAATGAAAAGATATTTTAAAATACTTATTTTTTCTTTAATATTTTCATGTTTTTATAGTGTTTTAGAAACATTTATAACTCCATTTATGATTAAATTATTTAATATAATTAAATAATATTTATTGCAAGTAAAATCTTTGTAAGCTAAGATATTGCTTAAGAAGTGGAGGAACTTTATGAATAAAGGATATACATTTATAGATAATAATGTAATAGTAGAAGATGAATATGGTAATAAAAAAGTAGTAGAGTACTCTGATAATATTAAAGAGTTATTAGAACAAGAAAATTTAATTGAAGAAATAAATAATTGGATTTTTCTTTCAGATAAAATTATGAGATATTATGAGAAAAATTTAAAAAAAGAACAAATAAAACAAAAATTAATTAATTTGATACTTGATATTGCAATTGTTACTTGTGGTAGTGCTCTTTTAAGAATTTGGTGTACTGATGATATAGTAAAATATACTAGTGAACTTGCAGCATTAAGCTTTGATACTTTACTTTCTTTTTTACCTGTGTCTATCGGGGCATTTCTTACTACTTATAGAGTTACATTTGGCGATGAGTTTGCTTCAAAATATAATGCCGAAGAAACTGAACTTATGTTTTTAAAAGAAAGATTAATTATTGAAAAAGAAAAATTAAACGAATTAGAACTAAATAAAACAAAAACTAATTTACCAAATGAAGGTGAAACAATAAAACTTAGTAGTGCTAAATTAGATAGATTATATAGTCTTATACGCACTTATTATGATATAGGTTATAATTTAAAAGATTATTCTAAATATTATAAAAATGGTAATTTAGTTTCAAAATTAGAAAAGAAAGATTATACTGAAGATGAAATAATGCGTGTTAAAGATTATTTTCAAGATAAAAGTTTAATTAGAACTAGAAAATAGTTTTTACTTTTTTTAAGTTTTAATATATAATAGTGTTGGAAGTGATTTATATGAAAAAAGTAGTAGTAGGTATGTCAGGTGGAGTAGATTCATCAGTTACAGCAGTATTACTTCAAAAACAAGGATACGAAGTAATAGGACTTTTTATGAGAAACTGGGATAGTTTAATTAATAATGATATAAAAGGAAATCCTACATTAAATGAAAATATATGTACTCAAGAACAAGATTATAATGACGCTAAAAAAGTATGTGATAAGCTTAATATACCATTACATAGAATAGATTTTGTAAAAGAATATTGGGATTATGTATTTACTTACTTTTTAGATGAATTAAAAAAAGGAAGAACACCTAATCCTGATGTTATGTGTAATAAATATATTAAATTTGATCTTTTTATCAAAGAAGCTAAAAGATTAGGAGCAGACTATATTGCTACAGGACATTATGCAAGATTAATAGATGGTAATTTATATAAAGCAATTGATAAAAACAAAGACCAATCATATTTTTTAGCACAACTATCTAATAAACAATTAGAAAATGTATTATTTCCTGTTGGAGAATTAACTAAAGATGAAGTAAGAAAAATAGCTCTTGATAATGATTTAGTAACTGCTAAAAAGAAAGATTCTACTGGTATATGTTTTATTGGAGAAAGAAACTTTAAAGATTTTTTAACTAATTATTTACCTAATAAACCTGGTATTATTAAAAATATAGAAACTGGAGAAGTAGTAGGAGAACATATTGGTTTAATGTATTATACTATAGGTCAAAGAAGAGGTCTTGATATTGGAGGAACTAAAGATAGATTATTTGTTGTAGGTAAAAATTTAAATGATAATATTTTATATGTATCTGAAGGAGATAATTCTTATCTTTATTCTGATAGTGCTATTATAGATACATTAAATATAAATATAGATAAATTACCAGATAAATGTAATGCTAAATTTAGGTATAGGTCAAATGATGTAGAAGTTACTCTTGAAAGATTAAATGATGATGAATTATTAGTTAGATATAACAATGTAAAAAGTGTTACTCCAGGACAATTATGTGCTTTATATTTAGATGATAGATGTATCGGTAGTGGTATTATAAAAGAAGTAAGAAAAAACGATGAAAAACTATGGTATTTATTATAGAATTAATATATAATAAAAAGAAATAAATTAATTAATGGAGGTTTTATGGATAAAATATTAACTACTAAAGACATGATAGAGTTAGAACAAGTTACAAAAAATGATTCATTTTTAAGTGATAATAATAGGAATATTAATTCCTTAAATGAAATAATTAACTATTATAAAAACCAAGATTATACTTTAGAAGAAGCTAAATATTTAACACTTTCTGTTCTTATGCCATTTGAAAAATTTAAAGAAGATATAGAAAAATTAGAAAGTAGAGAATATAGTTTAAATAGTTTTATTTCATTAATGATTAAGAAATATTTAAAAACTCCAAAAAGTATAAATGAATTAAATATCTATACTAAATTAGTATTTTATAGATACTGCACGGGGCTTGAAATAAGAAATTATATAAATAAAAATAATCAAAGGGGGAAAATATATGAAAAAAAGATTTAAAGAAAAATTATCTACAGAAAGGAAAATGGAACTTGAAGAATTTATTATTAAAGATTCGTTTCTAAATGAAAATAATAGAAATATAAAATATTTTGATGAAATTTCTCTTCATTTTAAAAAATTAAAATTTTCTAAAGAAGAACTTGCATATCTTATAATTGCGTCTATTATACCTTTTAAAGATTTATCTATAGATATAGAGTGTTTAATGAATGAAGAATATAACACACATACCTTTCTTAATTTAATGATTAAGAAATATTTATATGAACCAAAGAATAAAAAAGAATTTGAATCATTAAAGAAAGTTATATTATATAGATATGAGTCAGTAAAAGAAATTAATAAATATGAAAAAAACAATGATAAAGTTAGGGTAAGAGGTTAAATATGAAAAATAAAGAATTAACTTTTAATGAAATAAAAGAATTAGAAGAATTAATATACAATGATTTATTTTTAGATAGTGATAATAGAAAAATAGATTATTTTGATGAAATTAGACTACATTTTAGTAAGTTAAAATTAAATAAAAAACAAAAAGAATATTTGTTATATGCTTCAATTATTCCACTAGATGAATTAATATTAGATATTAAATCTTTAGAAAACGGAGAATATAAGCCTTCTACTTTTATATATATTTTAATAGAAAAATATTTTAATGAAGAATTTATTAAAAAAATAGGTTTTACTAAAGTAGAACAAATATTATTTAAAAGAATAGAAATAGCTAAATTATTTATGAAAAATAATATAACTATTATAACAAGAGCAAAAGAAGAAATAAGGGGTAAATCTTATATATTATATTATTCAAAATAGTGAGGTAAAAATATGAAAGAAAATAGAAGTTTAAGTATTAAACAAAAATTTGAATTAGAATTTTTC
Source organism: uncultured Mycoplasma sp. (assembly GCA_964460565.1). Taxonomy (GTDB): domain Bacteria; phylum Bacillota_I; class Bacilli_A; order RF39; family UBA660; genus HGM10836. Next base: position 5,099 of record CAYWQZ010000016.1, on the reverse strand, counting down.
TTAAAAAATGATACATATTTAAAGGATAAAAATTTAGATTTATCTAGTTATGAAAAGTATATTAGAAGTTTAAATATTTTTGATACAGCTCAAATAACATATTTAATTTATGCTTATATGATGCCTTGTGATGAAATGATAAAAGACATTAATTATTATGATAACGTTAGTCCTAAATTAAATGCATCATTATTTATCAATAAATTTATATATAAATATTTAGTTGAAGATGATAGAATCTTAACCAGAAAAGAGTATAATTTTTTATATAAAATTGCAATCAATAGAATTATGGAAATAAGAAAAATTAATAAATATATTGAAAATATGACACAAACAAAAAAGAGAAGAGTTAGAATTAAATAATTTTTCTCTTTTATCATTAAAATTTTATTCTTTACACTTTCTTTACACTTGACATTCTTTACACTAATTGCTACAATATAATTGTAGGAGAGGATTAAAAATGAATGAATTAAATAGAATAATTAATGAGACAGGATTATCTAAAGTTAAAATTGCTAAGTTTTTAGGAGTATCTCGTCAAATGTTATATAATTATTTAGCACTTGATAAATTAGAAGATTTACCTAAAGATAAGCAAACTAAACTTTTTAAATTATTAGGAATAAATAAAGAAAGTGAAATAGCAAAAATTAAGGTTGATGAAAAGTATATCCATGCAATAGAAACTAAAATAAGTGCAAATACTTCTGGTACTAAGACAAAAGAACTTGCTACTGATTTTAAAGGTTTAAATAGAAAAGAACAAGAATTATTATCTGATGTATTTAACTTAATTAAAGAAAGAATAATTAGTAATAATAAAGATGGAATGGATACTTTAAGATATTTACATTATTATTTACAAACAATGGAAAATATGCCAGAACTTAAATATATTCTAGCATATATGGCAAAAACTAACTTATATATTCCAGTTACTGAATATGCTTTTGATGAAGATAAACAATATACATTTGAAGGAATATTATTCTCTGCAATGTCTATATATAATAATGGTGTAGCAGCACCTAGTAAAGTATCTGAATCACATAAAAAGTTTGAAATGGAAATTGAAAGTAAAAAAGAAGAAAAGTTATCAAGAACAGAAGAACTTAATACTTTTAGAGTTCAAGCATTAAATGAACTTGGATATAACACTATAACTGAAGCTAATGCTAAAGAAGTATTTGAAAAAATAGCGGAAATTATGTCACGCAAATTTTAAAGGAGTAGATATGAAAGACAAAATACTTTTTGCTACAGCTCTTTTTTTATCTAGAAGTTATTTAAATGTTTTAAAAGTTTTTAATAAAGATAAAGATGATAAACCAGGGCTTTTAGCATGTAAAATATATAATAATTTTTTAGAAAAAATAGATAAACCAAAGATTACTATTGTAGTAACAGGCACAAATGGGAAAACCACAGTAACTAATTTAGTTGGCGATATGCTTATAAAATTAGGAAATAAAGTTTCTTATAATAATTGGGGTGCTAATACAAAAGCAGGTACTGTTAGATGTTATTTAGAAAACACTACTATATTTAATAAAAATAAAGCTGATGTAGTTTTAATTGAAGCAGATGAAATAACAGTTAACGAGATATTTCCTTATATAAAACCTGATTATTTACTTGTAACTAATTTATATAGAGATTCAATGCATAGAAACGCTCACCCATATTTTGTATTTAATAAAATAAATGATTATATACCAGATAATACTACATTAATATTAAATGCTGATGATCCAATCAGTAGTAGCCTTAAAGAAACTAATAAATGTGTTTATTATGGTATAGATAAACTTGATACTGATAAAGATAAGTCAGATAACATAGTAAATGATTTTATACTATGTCCTAAATGTAATCATGAAATAAAATATATCTATAATAGGTTTCATCATATAGGTAAATTTATATGTCCTAATTGTAATTATAAATCTAAAGAAAGTGATTATTTAGTTACAAATATTAATTATGATGAAATGGTAATTGATGTTAAACATAATGATAGTAATATAGTTTATCCAATTATTAATGATAGTATATTTAATATATATAATGTATTATCTGTTATTACTTTATTACAAGAAATGGGTTATCCAAGTAATAAAATAATAGAAAATTTAAATACACAAGAAATAGTTGCTTCTCGTTATACTAGTACTTATGTAAATAATATAGAAATATGTACTATGGTTGCTAAAGGTTTAAATGCAGTAGCAGTTTCTAGAGTTTGTGATTATTTAAAAGATTTAAAAGGTAATATTGAAATAATTATGGTTCTTGATGATACATTTGATAATAAAAATGGTAGTGAAGCAATTGCATGGATATTTGATACTGATTTTGAATTATTAAATAAAGAAAATATTAAAAAAATTGTAATTGGTGGCGTTAGAAATAACGATTATAAATTAAGATTAGAACTAGCAGGTATTCCTAAAGATAGAATAATTGGTGTAGATAAAGAACAAGATACATATAAATATTTAGATTATAAAAATATCGACAAAATAATTATTTTACATGAAGTATACTATATAACTGGAGCATACAAAATAAAAGAAAATATTATTAAAGAAATAAAAAAAGGAGAAAACAATGAAAATTGAAATACTTTACCCTAGATTATGTAATTTATATGGTGATTCTGCTAATGTACTTTATTTAAAAAAGACACTTAGTGATGCTACTTTTATAGAAACTAAGTTAAATGAAAAACCTAAATTTTTAACTGAAAAAATTGATTTAGTTTATATAGGTAGTACTACTGAAAAAAATCAAGAATTAATTATTAATGATTTAATGAAATATAAAGAGGAAATAAAAAATAAAATAGATGAAGGTCAATTTATATTTGCAACAGGTAATTCATTTGAAATATTTTGTAAATATATTGAAACTGAAAGTAATGAAAAAATTAATTGTTTAGATATCTTTGATTGTTATATTAAAAGAAACTTAAATAAACGTCATAATTCTTTGTTTTTAGGAGAATTTAATGATATCACTATTGTAGGTAATAAAAGTCAGTTTACACAGTGTTATGGGCTTAAAAATAACTTTTTCGTTAAAGTTACAAAAGGTATTGGAATAAACCCAGAAGAAAAGTACGAAGGAATTCATTATAATAATTTTTATGGGACATATTTACTTGGACCATTCCTAGTATTAAATCCTTATTTTACTAAATATTTATTAAAAGAATTAGGTTATACTGGTAAACTTGCTTTTGAAGAAGATACAATTAAAGCTTATGAAATAAGATTAACAGAATTACAAGATGATAAAACTATTTTTGGTTCTATGCATAATTAAGGAGTACTTATGAAAAAAATTAAATTTATAATAGCAAGATTAACTGATATGAATTATAAAAAAATGCATCAAACAATAACTAAAGTAAAAAAAGTTTCAAATAAATTTAGAATTGTTATATTCTTTGATATGTTATATTGTGCTTTTAAATATGGTGCAGGATATACAGATTATTATGCATTTGGAATGTATGACTTAAATAAAAAGCAAAGAGAAACAATACTTACTAGAACTAAAAATAATAATTTAGTTGCTAAATTTAATCCTAAGGAATATTGGCATTTCTTTGATAATAAAAATGAATTTAATGAAAAATTTGATTGTTATTTAAAAAGAAAATGGCTGTATTTAGAAAATATAAATGAAAAAGAATTTGAAGAGTGGGTAGGGGACTTAGATAAAATAATTGCTAAACCTAATAATGATTCTGGAGGACATGGTATTGAACTTTTATATAAAAAAGATTTTAAAAATACTTTAGATATGTTTAATTATTTAAAAGAAAAAAATCTTCTTTTAGTAGAAGAGGTGATAAAGCAACATAAAGCTTTAAATAAAGTATATCCTAATTCAGTTAATACTCTTAGAATAATTACTTTAAAGCATAATGATAAAGTACACTTCATAACAGCATTTTTAAGAGTAGGTAATAATAATAGTTTTGTAGATAATACTTCAAGTGGAGGAATGCTTACAATGATAGATTTAAATAGGGGAGTTACCCTATTTCCTGGTTGTGATAGTGATATGAATGTTTACTATAACCACCCTACTACAAAAATTAAACTAGAAGGGATAGAGATACCTTATTTTAAAGAAAGTAAAGATTTAGTAGAAAAATTAGCATATGTTGTACCAGAAATCAATTATATTGCTTGGGATATAGCAATTACTGATGATGGTCCAGTTATAGTTGAAGGAAATCCATATCCTGGATATTATTATCAGTTTCCAATACACACACCAAATAAAATTGGTATAATGCCTGTATTTGAAAAAATCATAAATAATAAATAGTTCTAATTTAAATCGAGAATTAAAAAGATGGGTAGTTCATCACCTCGATTTAAAATATGATAATATAATTCATTATCAATATATAAACTTATTAATTATATAGTCATATATGTATTAATAAGTTTTTTTTATTTTTTTT
>CAYWQZ010000016.1:0-600 GCA_964460565.1 uncultured Mycoplasma sp. | reverse complement strand
CATCGATGCTGATATCAAAAATACTAATATTAGCTTCTTTTATTAAATGTAGTAATAAATCTAAAGGACCTTCAAATTCAGGTATATTTATTTGATAATTCATATTGTCACATCCAATATGTTAATTATAATAGATTTTTTAAAAAAACTCAATGTTTTATAAAATAAAAAGGGTTTAAAGTTTTTTTATATAATAATTATTGATAAGTATATAAATATAAATAAAATTATAATAACAATAATTATCTATAATAATATAATTAATTTAATACAGTAGTGTTTATAGTATTAAACATAAATAAATAAATAAATATAATTTATATAGAAAAATTATTAGTAAAAAAGTGAAATATTTTAATAAAAAAACAAAAATATTCAACTTCCTATAATGGATATTATGTTAAGTTCTCATAATATCTATAAAGATAGATAAAATGCAATCTATCTCAAAAATCATACTTCCTAAATATAATCTAACATATAAAAATATATAATTCGAATAAATTTTAAAACTAATTTTTATTTTATAATATCATTATCACTATAATAAATAAAAAAAGCATAACTAATATAATAAATAAATATAAAAATAATTTCATA
>CAYWQZ010000015.1:0-11456 GCA_964460565.1 uncultured Mycoplasma sp. | reverse complement strand
CTATCATAGAAGATCACATGTAACCGTAGTGGTATCAGAAAGGTAATTTAGGAGGTATTTATGGGACAAAAAGTAAGTCCAACTGGATTTAGAATTGGCGTAAACAAAGATTGGGAATCAAAATGGATGGCTCCTAAAAAAGATTTCTCTAAATATTTAGCAAATGATATTAAAATAAGAGAATATCTAGAAAAAAATCTAAAAGATACAGGCATCTCTAAAGTAGTAATTGAAAGAAATGATAAAAGATGCGAAGTTATTATTCATACTTCAAAACCAGGTGTAATAATTGGACGTGGTGGAGAAGAAATTAACAAATTAAAACAAAGCTTATCTAAGTTAGTAGGTGAAACAGTTCAAGTATCAATTATGGATGTTAAAAACATTGATTTAAATGCTGAATTAGTTGCACAATCTGTTGCAAAACAAATTGAAAACAGAGCACCATTTAGACAAGCTCAAAAGAAAGCAATTCGTGCCGCAATGAAAGCTGGTGCTAAAGGAATTAAAATTTTAGTTTCAGGTAGATTAAACGGTGTAGAAATGGCTAGAAGTGAAAGACATTCTGAAGGAGTAATTCCATTACATACAATTCGTGCAGACGTAGATTATGGTTTTGCAGTAGCAAATACTACTTACGGAAAAATCGGATTAAAAGTATGGATATGTAAAGGAGAAATCTTACCTTCTAAGTCCAAAAAAGAAGGAGGTAATTAATTATGTTAATACCATCTAGGACAAAATATAGAAGAGTTCATAGATTAAAATACGAAGGAAAAGCAAAGGGTAATACAACTCTTTCATTCGGAGACTATGGATTACAAGCAAAAGAAGGTGCTTGGATAACAAATAATCAAATCGAAGCAGCTCGTATTGCTATGACACGTTATATGAAACGTGGAGGAAAAGTATATATTAATATTTTCCCACATATGCCTAAGACAGCTAAACCACTTGAAGTTCGTATGGGTTCTGGAAAAGGTTCAGTTGATAAATGGATGGCAGTAGTAAAAGAAGGAAAAATATTATTTGAAATTTCTGGAGTATCAGAAGAAGTTGCAAGAGAAGCTTTACGTTTAGCTTCACACAAATTACCAATTAAAACCAAATTTGTAAAAAAAGAAGAAATGGGTGGTGAAAACGCATGAAAATGGAAGAATTAAGAAAACTATCCACAGAAGAACTAAACACAAAAATTAAAGAATCTAAAGAAGAATTATTCAATTTGCGTTTCCAACAAGCTACAGGAAATTTAGAAAAACCAGCTAGATTAAGAGAATTAAGAAAACAAGTTGCAAGAATGAAAACAATAATTCGCGAACGTGAGAATAATTAATTAGGAGGACACATATATGGATAAAGAAAAAAAAGAATTAGTTGGAAAAGTTGTTAGTGATAAAAATAACAAAACAATTACCGTATTAGTAGAAACATATAAAAAACATCCAAAATATGGTAAAAGAGTTAAATATAGTAAGAAATATACTGCTCATGATGAAACTAATAAGGCTAAAGTAGGAGATACTGTTAGAATAGTTGCAACAAGACCTCTATCTAAAACAAAGAGATTCTATTTAGCAGAAATAGTAGAAGAAAGAGTAATATTATAAGGAGGAAGTAAACATGGTTCAACAAGAAACACGTTTAAAGGTTGCTGACAACTCTGGCGCTCGTGAATTACTTGTTATAAGAGTACTTGGAGGAAGCAAGGTTAAATTTGGTAATATTGGTGATGTAGTAGTAGGAACTGTTAAAAAGGCAGTACCTAATGGAACTACAAAAAAAGGTAAAGTAGTAAAGGCTGTTATCGTAAGAACTGTACAAGGTGTAAGACGTGATGATGGCTCATACATAAAATTTGATGACAATGCATGTGTATTAATAAAAGATGATAAATCTCCAATAGGAACACGTGTATTTGGTCCAGTTGCTAGAGAACTTCGTGATAAAGATTACATGAAAATCGTTTCTTTAGCAAAAGAAGTTTTATAGGAGGTAAATTATGAAATTAAAAGTAGGAGATAAAGTTAGAGTAATGGTCGGAAAAGACAAAGGTAAAGAAGGCGTAATTACTCATACATTCAAAAACGAAAACAAAGTAGTAATTGAAGGTATAAACATGGTAAAAAAACATGTTAAACCTAATACTTCTAACGAAACTGGTGGAATTATTGAAGTAGAAGCAAAGATTGATGCTTCAAATGTAATGATAATTGACTCTAAAACTAATAAAGTTACAAGAGTTTATCATGATATAGATAAAAAAACAAATAAAAAAGTTAGAGTGAGTAAAGCTCACAATAAACTTGATTAGTTGGGAAGGAGGGTATATATGAACCGCCTAAAAGAAAGATATAACAAGGAAATCGTTCCTAGTTTAAAAGAAAAGTTTAATTACAAATCAGTAATGCAAGTACCAAAATTAGAAAAAATAGTAGTTAATATTGGAGCAGGAGATGCTAGTCATAACTCAAAATTACTAGAAGCATGTGTTAATGATCTTATGGCTATAACAGGTCAAAAACCAGTTATAACAAAAGCAAGAAAATCAATCGCTGGATTTAAAATTCGTGAAGGACAAAATATTGGATGTAAAGTAACTTTAAGAGGAGAAAATATGTACAACTTCTTAGATAAACTTATTTCAGTATCACTTCCACGCGTTAGAGATTTTAGAGGAGTATCTTCAAAGGCATTTGATGGAAGAGGAAATTATACAATTGGTATTAAAGAACAATTAATTTTCCCTGAAATTGAATATGATGACGTAGTAAAAGTAAGAGGTATGGATATCGTTCTTGTAACAACTGCTAAGACTAATGAAGAAGCTTATGCATTACTAGAAGAACTAGGTATGCCATTTAAGAAATAGTCGGAGGTTATTATGGCAAAAAAAAGTATGATAGCAAAAGCTAACAAAACACAAAAATTTAAAGTACGTGAATATACACGTTGTAATAGATGTGGTAGACCTCACGGAGTATTAAAGAAATATGGTCTTTGTCGTATTTGCTTTAGAGAATTAGCAAATAAGGGACAAATTCCAGGAGTAAAAAAATCAAGTTGGTAGTTAAAAGGAGGAATTTATAATGGTAGTAACAGATCCAATTGCAGATATGCTTACAAGAATACGTAATGCTAATGCAATGAAATATAAAGAAGTATCAATGCCTGTATCAAAAGTAAAAAAAGAAATTGCTAAAATTTTAAAAGATGAAGGTTTCATCGAAGAATATAAAGTTGAAGAAGAAACACTTACTTTAAATTTAAAATATACATCAAAAAAAGAAAGGGTAATTACAGGACTTAAACGTATTTCAAAACCAGGTTTAAGAATCTATGCTAAGAAAGATGAAGTACCAAAAGTATTAAATGGTTTCGGTATTGCAATCATTTCAACATCTAAAGGTATTATGACTGATAAAGAAGCTAGAAAACAATCACTTGGTGGAGAAGTAATGGCTTATATCTGGTAATAGGTGATAATAATGAGTCGTATAGGTAAAAGAATAATAGCAATTCCTGAAAACGTTACAGTTGATATAAATGATAACACTGTTATAGTAAAAGGGCCAAAAGGTGAACTTTCAATGCCAATATCTAAAAATATTGAAGTTGAAGTAAAAGAAAAAGAAGTTTATGTTAACAGAACAAATGAATTAATTCCTACTAAACAAATGCATGGAACTACTAATGCTAATATCAAAAATATGATTGATGGAGTATCTAATGGTTTTTCTAAAAGTTTAGAAATAGTTGGTGTAGGTTACAGATTTAATGTTAAAGGTAATACTTTAGTGATTAATGCTGGATATTCTCACCCAGTAGAATTAGAAGTACCAGAAGGTATTAAGTTAGAACAAAAAAGCAATACAGAAATAGAAGTTTCTGGTATTGATAAAACAAAAGTAGGAGAATTTGCAGCTAATATTCGTAAGGTAAGAAAACCTGAACCATATAAAGGTAAAGGTATTAAATATGCTGGCGAACATATTAGACGTAAAGAAGGTAAAAAAGCAAAATAGTAGGAGGAAAATATGGTAAAGAATAAGTCACGTAATGAAATGCGTATAGTAAGACATAAAAGAATTAGAAAACAAATTTCTGGTACAAAAGATATCCCTAGATTATGCGTTTACCGTTCAAATATGAACATAAAAGCTCAACTAATTGATGATGAAAATCAAATTACATTAGCAGAAGCTTCTTCTATACATATGAAAGGCAATAACATTGAAGTAGCAACAAAAGTAGGAGAATTAATTGCAGAAAAAGCAAAAGAATTAAAAATTAAAAAAGTTGTATTTGATCGTGGTGGATATCTATACCATGGACGTGTTAAAGCTCTAGCAGATGCAGCACGCGAACAAGGTTTAGAATTCTAGTGGGAGGTAAAATTATGCAAAATAAAAAAATGAATAAGAAGCCAGTTAAGACACTTGATGAAATTGTATTAGATACTAAAGCTGTTGTTAAAGTAACTCAAGGTGGACGTCAAAGAAGATTTCAAGCAGTTGTTTTAGTTGGAGATAGAAAAGGTCTTGTTGGACTTGGAACTGGTAAAGCAAATGAAGTTGCAGAAGCAGTTAAGAAAGCAAGACAAGAAGCTAATAAAAATGTTGTTAGAATTCCAATTATTGATGGCAGAACAATTCCTCATGAAGTTGTAGGAACAAAAGGTGCTACTAAAGTAATAATTAAACCAGCTTCAGCAGGTACAGGAATTATTGCTGGTGGTGCAGTAAGATCTGTTCTAGAACTTGTAGGTTGTCATGACATCGTATCTAAATCACTAGGAGCAAGAACAAAAATTAATATGGCTAGAGCTACAATTTCAGCACTTCAAAGTTTAAAAACAATTGAAGAAGTAGCAGAAATACGTGGAAAATCTAAAGAGGAGATATTAGGATAATGGAATTACATGAATTAAAGAAAAATATTGGTGCTACATCTACTAAAAAAAGAGTAGGTCGTGGACCAGGTAGTGGTTTAGGAAAAACAAGTGGCAGAGGAGAAAACGGACAAAAGTCTCGTAGTGGAGCTTCAATAAGAGCAGTTTTCGAAGGTGGACAATCACCACTTTATAGAAGATTACATAAAAGAGGTTTCTCAAATGCAGAATTCAAAACAAGATATGCAACAATTAATATTAGTGATTTAAATAGATTTAATGATGGAGATGTTATAACTCCAGAATTATTGAAAGAAACTGGAATTGTAAAAAAACAATTATCAGGAATTAAAGTTCTAGGTAATGGAACATTAGATAAAAAATTAACAATTAAGGCACATAGATTTACACAAAGTGCATTAGATAAGATTGAAGAATCAGGAAGTAAAGCCGAGGTGATATAGGATGTTTAAGCCTCTTAAACAACTATTTACTAAAAAGAATAAAGATTTAAGGAAAAGAATTTATTTTACATTAGCAGTTTTAACTCTATTTATTATAGGAACAACTATTGAAGTGCCAGGTACACAAGCAATAACTAAGAATCTTGGTTTCTTAGAGTTACTTAATGTTATGGGTGGTGGAGCATTAGAAAAATTCTCAATCTTTTCACTAGGTGTAACACCATATATAACTGCATCAATTATAATACAGTTGCTTCAAATGGATATTATTCCATACTTTAAAGAATTATCAGAGCAAGGACATACAGGTCAGCAAAAGATTAATCAAATTACTAGATATGTTGGTATAGCTTTTGCTTTTGTTCAAGGCTTTGCTATGGCGTATGCTTTTCTAGGTAAAGATGCTGGAATAATTAATCAATTAGAAGTAGCATTAATTATGACTGCAGGCACAGCATTCTTATTATGGCTTGGAGATCAAGTAACTCAAAAAGGAATTGGAAATGGAATTTCATTAATAATTATGGCAGGTATAGTAGCATCATTACCTAATATGATGATTACTGCTTTTAAAACATTAGTAGATTTCACAACTACAAAATCAAGTATTGTAGGTATGGCAAGTTTCTTATTATTCATACTTGTATATTTAATAGTTATAGTAGGAGTTATCTTTGTTGAAGGAGCAGAAAGAAGAATATCAATTCAATATGCTAATAAGTCAACAGCTAGTTTAGGCAAACAAACATATATGCCTATTAAAATAAATTCAGCAGGTGTTATCCCTGTAATATTTGCATCAAGTTTACTTGCAGTGCCTGCGACAATTGCGCAGTTTGTAAGTAATGAAAAATTCACAAACTTTGTAAACACTTACTTAGATTACACAAAACCAGTAGGATTTGTATTGTTTATAGTTTTAATCTTCTTCTTTGCATATTTCTATACATTCGTTCAAATGAAACCAGAGCAAATGGCAAAGAATTTACAAAATAATGGAGGTTACGTTCCTGGAATTAGACCAGGAGAAGCAACTACTAAATATTTCTCAAATGTATTATCTAGATTAACTATAGTAGGAGCATTCTTCTTAACAGTTTTAGCAGCACTTCCAATATTAGTAAATGCATTTACAGATTTACCATCAACTGTATCTCTTGGAGGAACAGGATTATTAATTGTTGTAGGTGTAGCAATAGAAACATATAAACAATTAGAAAGTAGCCTTTTAAGTAGAACTTATGATGGGGCAAAAAGAAATAGTAGGAGAAAAAGATAATGAAGAATATTATTTTATTAGCACCTCCAGCGGCAGGTAAAGGTACACTATCACAGCTATTAAAAGAAAAATATGGATATATATCTTTATCAACTGGAGATATCTTAAGAGAAAAAGCAAAAAATGATGAAGAATTAAGAATAAAAATGAGTGAAGGTAAATTATTAGATGATGAAACAGTGTTTGACGCTTTAACTTACTCTTTAGAAAAAATAGATGGGCCATATATTTTAGATGGTTTTCCTAGAACAATAGAGCAAGCTAAAATGTATGAAGAATTATTAACTAAATTAAATAAAGACTTAGGAATAGTTATTTATTTAGATGTTGATAAAGAAGAATTAAAACAAAGAGTTACAACTAGAATAATTTGTCCTAATTGTAAAAAATCTTATTCAACAAGAAACAAAGACTTATTTCCAAAAGAAGAAGGAATCTGTGATGAATGTAAAACAAATTTAATAACTAGAGAAGATGATAAGGAAGAAGTATTTGAAAAAAGATATAATGAGTATCAAGAAAAAACTTCTAAACTTGTTAATTTCTATGATGAAAAAAATTTGTTATATAGAGTAAATAAGGTAACAATAGAAGAAATGTTACAAGAAACAGAAAAGGTAATAAAATAATATATGATAAACATAAGAAGTGATAAAGAAATAGAGTATTTAAAAATTGCAGGTAGTATTGTTTATGATACTCACAATTATTTAAAGAAATATATAAAACCTGGTATTACAACTCAAAAATTAGATGAATTAGCAGAAAAATTCATTATAAGTAAGGGTGCTACTCCATCCTTTAAAGGATATGAGGGTTTTCCCAATACACTTTGTATAAGTGTAAATGAAGAAGTAGTTCATGGTATTCCGAGTAAAAAAGTGCTTCATGAAGGAGATATAGTTACTCTTGATATTGGAGCATGTTTCAAGGGATATCATGGGGATTCAGCTTGGACTTATGCTGTAGGTAAAATATCGGAAGATAAAAGATACTTAATGGAGCATACAGAAAAATCTTTATATGAAGGATTAAAAATGGTAAAACCAGGAAATAGAATTGGAGACATAGCTTCAGCAATTGAAGAGTATGCAAATAAACATAATTTAGGAGTAGTAAAAGAATTAGTAGGACATGGTGTTGGAACTTCAGTACATGAAGATCCAGAAGTACCTAATTATGGTAAAAAAGGTACAGGTCCTTTACTAAAAAAGGGCATGGTTATAGCAATAGAACCAATGCTAACTCTTGGTAGTCCAAATATAGTGATGACAGAAAACAATTGGACTATTGAGACAGAAGATTACAGTCCATCAGCGCATTTTGAACACACGGTTGTAGTGACAAAAGATGGATATGAAATTACGACAGGAGTGCATGAAAATGGCAAAAAATGATGTAATTGAAGCAGAAGGAAAAGTTTTAGAAGTTATCCCAGGTGGTAACTTCAAAGTTGAGTTATCAAACGGTCATATAATTGAGGCTCACGTTTCTGGTAAAATGCGATTAAACTATATTCGTATTTCACCAGGTGATAAAGTTATGATCGAACTTTCCCCATATGATTTAACACGTGGGCGTATAACCTATAGAAAGTAGGAGGTAATAATAATGAAAGTAAAACCATCAGTAAAGAAAATTTGTGCAAAATGTAAAGTTATTAAACGTAAAGGAAAAATAATGGTAATTTGTGAAAATCCAAAACACAAACAAGTTCAAGGTTAGTAAGGGAGGAATAATATGGCACGTATTAAAGGTGTAGAAATACCTAATGATAAAAAAATAAAAGTTTCATTAACTTATATTTATGGTGTTGGAAATACTACTGCATCTAAAATATTAAGCGCAACAAAAGTAGATCCAGAAAAAAGAACAAAAGATTTATCAAATGAAGAATTAGGATTAATTCGTGAAGAATTAGGTAAATATGTTACTGAAGGAGATCTAAGACGTGAAGTTGGTATGAATATTAAAACAAAAATGGAAATTGGTTCATACGAAGGAATTCGTCATAGAAGAGGTTTACCTGTAAGAGGACAAAGAACAAATAGAAATGCTAGAACTCGTAAAGGTAAAGGAAAAGTAGTAGCAAATAAGAAGAAATAGGAGTTTAAGGAGGTTAAACTATGGCTTATAAACAAAGAAAAAGAAAAGTTAAAAAGAATATTCCTGAAGGTGTTGCACATATTCACGCAACATTTAATAATACAATTACTACAATTACAGATAAAGATGGAAATGTAGTAGCATGGGCTTCAAGTGGTGCAATTGGATTTAAAGGAAGTAAAAAATCAACTCCATTTGCAGCAGGACAAGCCGCAGAAAAAGCTGGAAAAGCAGCATATGATGCAGGAATGAGAAAAGTTGAAGTAGTCGTAAAAGGTGTTGGACCAGGAAGAGAAACAGCTATTAGAACTTTACAAAATGCAGGTCTTGAAGTAACTACAATTAGTGATGTTACTCCAATTCCACATAACGGATGTCGTCCACCTAAAAGACCACGTAACTAGTAAAAGGGAGGTTAACCTATGATACAATTTGAAAAACCAGTATATAAAATAACAGAATTAGAAGAAAAGAATAATTATGCAAAATTTGAACTAGAACCACTAGAGAGAGGTTTTGGATACACTATTGGTAATGCTTTAAGAAGGGTAATGTTATCATCACTTCCAGGAAGCGCTATTACAAGTGTAAAAATTGAAGGAGTTTTACATGAATTCCAAACAATTGAAGGAGTAGTTGAAGATGTTGCATCAATTATCTTAAACTTAAAAAATGTTGTTATAAAAAAACATTGTGAAGAAGAAAAAATAATTAAATTATACGCTGATACTGAAGGAGTCGTAACTGCAGGTGATATCAAATGTGATGCTGATGTTGAAATAATCAACAAAGATCAAGTAATTGCAACCCTTGCTAAAGGTGGAAAACTTGATATGGAAATGACAGTTGGAACAGGTAGAGGTTATGTAAGAGCAGATGAAAATAAAAAATTACTTGGAGATAAAAAAATTGGTGTAATAGCAATTGATTCATTATATTCACCAATTGAAAGAGTAGGATATGAAGTATTAGATGCTCGTGTAGGACAAAATGAAAATTATGATAAATTAGTTATCGAAGTAGTTACAAATAGTTCTATGAAACCAGAAGAAGCAATTGCTTTAGCTAGTAGAATTTTAATTGAACATTTAGAAGTTGTAACAAAGTTAGATAAAATTGCTAATGTAGCAGGCTTAATGATTGAAAAGAAAGAAGATCCAAAACAAAAAGCATTAGAAACTGCAATTGAAGATTTAGATTTCTCAGTTCGTGCATATAATTGCTTAAAAAGAGCAGGTATTCATACCTTACAAGATTTAGTTAATAAATCAGATGCTGATGTTATGAAAATTCGTAACTTAGGCAAAAAATCATTAAAAGAAGTTCTTGATAAAGTTAAAGAATTAGATTTAACTTTAAGAGAAGATGATTAACAGGAAGGAGTTGTAATAATGGCTTACAGAAAATTAGGTGTTGATAATAAACATAGAAGAAGCATGTTAGCTAATCTTACTATTAGTTTAATTATGAACGAAAAAATAGAAACAACTGAAGCAAGAGCAAAAGAAACTAGAAAAGCTGTAGAAAAAATGATAACTCTTGGTAAAAGAGGAACATTAGTTTCAAGAAGAAATGCTTTAGCATTTTTAATGAACGATACTGAAGCAGTTAAAAAAGTATTCGATGAGCTTGCACCACGTTATCAAGATAGAAATGGTGGCTATACTAGAATATTAAAACTAGATGAAAGAAAAGGCGATGATGCCTTAATGGTTATTTTAGAATTAGTTTAATATTAAAATCAATGAAGTGGAAAAGTATTATTAGATCCTTTATCAAAGCAAGTTGGGTTGATGGGAGCCAATATAAAGACTAATAAGAAGAACACCACAGAGTGTTTATCTGAAATTAGTAGGATAAATCGGTAATACCGTTATAAAAATTAAGAACCAATGAAGGATGGTACCACGTATGTGTTCCTTTAATTGGTTCTTTTTTCATTAAAAAGAGGAGAAATATGAAAAGATTTGTACCCTATATATTAGAATTAAATAGTATTCTTTGTTGTGAAGATGAAAGTAAAGAATATAAAAAATTACCATATGAACAAAACGAAAATGAATATTTAAATAATTTATATTTATTAAAATTAAAAGAAGATAAAAATGAATATTTAGAAATAATAACAGGTATTAAATTAACAATAGATATAGAAAAAGATATTATAACAATAAATAATAGTTCTATAAAAGCACCAATTTCTGCTTTAAAGATAACAACCTATGAGAAATTAGAACAAATAACACATGTAAAATCGCAAACAGAACATGAAATAGAAGAATTAGTACATTATATTGCTTTTTTAACAGAAAAACATAAAAAACAAAGACAAAGAATATTGTAAAGGAGAAAAATTATGGATATAAAAGAATTATTTGAAAAAGATTATATAGGAAATAAAGTAACAATTTGTGGTTGGATAAGAAATCATCGTAAGCAAAAGGATTTTGCATTTATTAGTTTAAGTGATGGGACTACTATTAACAATTTACAAATAGTGTATACACCACAGATTGAAGGATACGAAGAAGTAAATAAAGCTTTAGTAGGTTCTTCAATAAAAGTTGAAGGAACAATTGTTAAATCAGAAGGGAATCAAGATTTTGAATTAAAAGCAGAAAAAATAGAAAGACTTGGAACTTGTCCTGAAGATTATCCAATTCAGGCTAAAAGACATACTAGAGAATTTTTAAGAGAACAAGCTTATTTAAGACCT
>CAYWQZ010000014.1:0-12111 GCA_964460565.1 uncultured Mycoplasma sp. | reverse complement strand
TAATGCTTGATTTAGAATATATGGTGTTAAAACTGATAACTTATAATTTCCTAATTCCTTTTTTATATTTTTAATTCTCCTTCTGTCAAATAATTTTTAGCAATTACAACATCACTCATTATTGGTAAATCACCACTAAAAGTAGTTAACCCCATAAATGGTTTATCAGAATTTGCTCTTTCATAGATTACTTCTGATGCTGTATGTCCATGTGCAGCAAAGTGAAGTTTGTTTGGGACAATTTTGAAAAACTCAATTGATTTAATGTCTTTAGGGTTATAATCTACAGCAGTTGCATACAAATCAAGAACTTGTATATATAAAACTTTTTCAGATGATCGTATATCTTTAATTCTAGCAAGTAATTCTTTCCAATAATTACCACCACCATTGCCCTTAAGTCTCTCATCATCCATAGTAAAACCTTTAATCATATATTCTTTTAGTCTTTCAGTTGCCCATCTTCTAAAATTAGTAGCGACCTTTGATTTTATTCTATATCCTAAAGAGATAATCATATCTAAATTGTAATATTTAACTTTTCTTTTAACATTTCGATTTCCTTATTTTTGAACTGTCAAGAATTCCTTGACAGTTGAATTCTCAATTAATTCTTCTTCATCAAAGATGTTTTTAATATGTAAACTTATATTTTGCTTAGTTGTATCATATAAGTCGGCCATCTGTTGTTGCGATAGCCACACTGTTTCATCTTCAAGTTTTACATCTATTTTTGTTTTACCATCTTCTAATTGATATATTACTATATTATTTTTTTCCTCCATTAAAAACCTCCTTTTCTAAATTTAAAAGGTGTAAACACATTATTTCTCGTTCACACCATTATTTTACTGCATATTTTTAATTTTTTGTGGACAAGTTAATAAAACTCGAACCAATTCAATTTTTTATAAATTCTCTTTTTTCCTTATTTTATGCTACTTCCCGCAGCATTGTTTATATTTTTTTCCCGAACCACAAGGACACAAAGAATTTCTACCTATTTTATTACTCTTTTTAGTAACGCCCTTACGAGTATCATCAGAATCATTAGTTACTTTATTCTTAACAACTTCTTTTCTTTCAATATTTTGTCTAATTTCAGCCTTAAGTAAATACAAAGTAATATACTTATCAATATTTTGCACCATCTTATCAAATAACTCAAACCCCTCTTCAGTATAAGCCCTAAGTGGATTATCCTGTGCATACTGTCTAAGTACAATACCCTCTCTTAAATGAGACATTGTATTAATTTGTTCCATCCAATACTTATCAATAACATTCAAACTAATTACCTTTTCAAACTCATTAGTTATTTCTGACGGTATATCACTAATCTTACTTTCATATTCATTAACAACACTCTCATAAATAGAGTCAATAACACCATCGACATCCTTATCATCTAAAAATTTATCACTTAACTTCTTTTTAAGCAAATTAGAATTTACATACTCAAGTATCTCACTTATATCATTACTCTCTAACTTATCATTATCTCCTAAATGTGATTCAACTAAATCAGCAATATGATTATACATAGACTTAAGCACATCTTCATGAATAGAATCACTATCTAAAATTCCATTTCTTCTTCCATAAATAAGTTCCCTTTGCTTATTCATTACATCATCATATTGAAGAATAGACTTTCTCATATCAAAATTATTACCTTCAACCCTCTTTTGAGCAGATGCTACAGACTTAGAAAAAATCTTACTTCTAATCTCCATACCATCACCCATACCAGTACTTTGAAGCATTGCACCAACTCTATCAGATCCAAAACGAACCATTAAATCATCATCCATAGCAATATAAAACTGTGAATATCCAGGATCTCCTTGTCTACCTGACCTACCTCTTAACTGATTATCAATACGACGAGACTCATGTCTTTCAGTACCTATTACACAAAGTCCACCAAGTTCCTTAACACCTTCACCTAACTTAATATCAGTACCACGACCTGCCATATTTGTAGCAATCGTTACAGCCCCTTTTTCACCAGCATGAGCTATAATTTCAGCCTCACGTGCATGATTCTTAGCATTCAAAACCTCATGAGGTATTTTCTTCTTATTCAAAAGTTCACTAATTTCCTCACTTGTTTCAATAGCAATTGTACCCACCAACACAGGTTGTCCCAACTTATGCCTTTTTTCTATTTCATTTACAATAGCATTAAACTTTGATTTCTTATTAGCATATATCAAATCAGCCATATCTTCTCTTACAACCGGCCTATTAGTAGGAACAGTAATAACATACATATTATAAATATTTCTAAATTCCTCTTCCTCTGTTTTAGCAGTACCAGTCATACCAGATAATTTCTTATACATTCTAAATAAATTTTGAAAAGTAATAGTAGCAAGTGTCTTAGTTTCCTGTTGAATCTCAACACCTTCTTTTGCTTCAATAGCCTGATGAAGCCCATCACTAAAAGCTCTACCTTGCATTAAACGTCCAGTAAACTGATCTACAATAACAATCTTACCTTCTTGAACTACATAATCAAAATCCTTCTTCATTGAATAATTAGCATGTAACGCTTGATTAATAAAATGAACCAAAGTAGTATTATCAACATCATATAAATTATTAATATGAAAAAACTCCTCTGCCTGTTTTACACCCTCATCAGTAAGATTAACTTTTTTAGTTTTCTCATCATAAATATATGTATTATTTTCCTTTAAACGCTTAACAAATCTATCCGCATCTAAATACAAATTTTTACTTTCCAAAAAACCACCAGAAATAATTAAAGGTGTTCTAGCTTCATCTATTAAAACAGAATCAACCTCATCAATAATTGCATACTCTAAACCTCTTAAAACCCTATCTTCTTTTCTAATTGCCATATTATCCCTTAAATAATCAAAACCTAGTTCATTATTTGTAGTATAAGTAATATCAGCATTATATACTTCTTGTTTTTCCTTAGCAGTTAAATCCCTTAAATTAACACCAACACTAACTCCAAGAAACTCAAAAATAGGTCCCATCCAACTAGCATTACGACTTGTTAAATACTCATTAACAGTAATAACATGCACTCCTTTACCAGTCAAAGCATTCAAATAAGCAGGAAAAATAGTAGTCAAAGTTTTACCTTCACCAGTTTTAAGTTCCGCTATATTTCCATAATGAATTGCAATAGCACCAACCAACTGCACATAATATGCCTTTTCTCCTATTACCCTGTAAGCCACTTCTCTTGCAGTAGCATAAGCCTCTACTAAAATATCATCTAATGTTTCACCATCTTCTAACCTTTTTTTAAATTCCAAAGTCTTTCCTTTAAGTTCCTCATCAGATAACTTACTATATGCTTCATCTAATTCTACTATACTAGTAGCAATTTTTTCAAATCTTCTTAATTCTTTATACTCATGATCAAGTAATTTTTTTAATAATCCCATAAATAGCCTCCTTAAACACTTATTGTAACAAAAAAATATTATCTTGTAAATTAATTAATAAGATAATTATATTATATACCCTTTTTTATAAAAAAAAAAGACATAATAACTATGCTATTACATCTACCATATTTAAAATAGTTGTCGTAACTACATAAACTATCGCTACAAGTGCAATTAAAGCAGCAACAACTAATACATACGAAGTACCACTAGTCTTTCTAATATCAGGAGCATCAGAAAAACCACCACCATAAAATTTATTATTTTCAAACTCATTAATCGAAGGCTCAAACTCCTTATTAACAAAATTTTGAGTATTATCCTTAGCAAGAACCCTAGCATATCCTCTAGATTCCCCATTACCAAAAGAATTTAATTCTTCAGTATGCCCTCTTTCTTCATCTAAAAGAAGTCCAAATTCCTTTTTAACATCACCAATAACCTTAGGACAATTATCCAAAATAGATTGCTCGTTAACCTCACCAAACTCCTTATAACTCATTTTTTTACACCTTCTTTTATTCTTCTATTAGTCCTACTAGCTACAACCCTAGTAATTCGACTTAACTGTTCCTCACTTAAATTATAAGAAGAAAAAGCCTCTTTAATATCATTCTTAATCTTATTAGTAAAATTCTTATCATAATAATCACTAAAAGACTCATCATAATTCATCTTTCTAAAAATATTAATGAAAAAGTCATGTAACCAAGCAGGAACCTTACTCATATATAAATCAAAATTTTCCAAAACATCTAAATCACTAATAACAGAAGTACCATCACTATTACAATACCACCCAAGCATCATAAGTGCAAAAGAAACACTCTTATTAGCGTCTGTTGACTTTCTATCAGCCATTACACTAATTCCAGTATTAAAACCAACTATTGTTTTATCCAATTCTTCCGTACTAAACAAATAATCAGGAAGTATAATTTCACCAGTTAAAACATTAATCTTAATTTCATCTAAATTAATTCTAATAAGCTTCTTATCAACCTTTTCCACAGCCTCTGACACCATCTTCATTAAACGACAAAAAGTCCTAACCTTAATAGTATCAACCTGATTTCTGTTATCAATATACTCTCTAAGCGACATAATATTATTATTCATACAACCACCTATATTATCTACAATACCAATTATAACACAACTTTATACATTTAATAAATACTTTTTTAACATTTTTCTTATTTTTATAAGTTTATTGTCAATATACTTAACATCTACCTCCAATAATTTAGCAATTTCAGCATAAGAAAAAGAACAAAAACGCATATCAAAAATAACAGATTCATCAAAATCAAGTAAATATTTAAAATTAACAAGAATTTCTTCAAGTTCCTTTTCAACAGTAATAAAAGAAGGTTCAAACTTTAAATCATCAGAAACTTGCAAATAATTATACTCACTATCAATTTCTAAAAAATTAGTCCCCTTCTTATAATACCTACTAAACAATCTAGAAAGTTTCCTATTAGTTATTAAAACAACAAAACTATAAAACAATACATCTTTATCAGGATTATAATTCTTAAGTGAATGATACAAATTAAGTCTACACTCCTGCACTAAATCATCTATATCAATGTTATAAGAATAATACTTATTAGCATAACGATAACACATACTTTTAATTAATCTATCGTACTTACTTAATATTAAATTAAAAGCCTCTTCATCATTTTCCATTGCATAGTAAACCAATTCATAATCATTATATTCCATAATATCCCCCAAACTATCTTCGTTGCCTTACCACCTCATAAACAAAAATGCCAAGAGCTACCGAAGCATTCAAACTATTAATTTTCCCAGTCATAGGAATAGATGCAATAAAATCTGATGACTTTTTAACAAGTTCTGACACGCCTTTTCCCTCATTACCTACAATAATACAAACATTATCTTTGTAATCAATATCAGTGTAATTAACACCATTCATATCACTTGCTATTATCCAGTATCCTTTATCCTTTAAATACTTAATAGTCTGATTCAAATTAGTAACCATACATATTTTCATATTTATCGCCGCACCACTACTAGTTTTCATAACCGTAGAATTAACAGAAACACTCCTATCCTTAGGAA
This sequence comes from uncultured Mycoplasma sp., assembly GCA_964460565.1. Classification (GTDB taxonomy): domain Bacteria; phylum Bacillota_I; class Bacilli_A; order RF39; family UBA660; genus HGM10836. The sequence continues at coordinate 6,577 of CAYWQZ010000014.1, read as the reverse complement.
TAATAATTCCATCAACACCCGCAGCCTCACAAGTTCTTATAATTGCACCAAAATTATGTGTATCCTCCAAATGATCTAACATAACAATAAAACCATTTTCTTTGATAATATCATCAATATCAGAATACTCATAATCCCCTATATCTACTATTATACCCTGATGATTTCCAAATGCAAGTTCGTCAAGTTGAACTTTTGTACAAAAAAATGGCTTAATTTTTAACTTTTCAATAAGAGAAATTAAATTTCTATCAGTAAAATCCCTATCCAAATACACCCTTTTTACATTTTTATTTTTTTTCAAAATTTCTTCACAACTATTTTTTCCATATACTAACATAACTACCTCATAACCTAACTATTTCCTCAAATATTTCATCTAATCTAGAAGTTTTACCTATACTATAATAATATCCAAACAAAACCTCAAGTCCTGTAGCATACCTATATGTAACAATATCACAACTTTTTGGTTTAGAATTAGTCTTCAAATTTCTACCCTTTCTAATAATATCAACCTCTTCTAAAGTTAAAAAACCTTCCTCCAAACATTTTACAAAATATGCCTGTCGTTTAGCAGTAACAAAATTCAAAGACTCCTCTTGTAAATCTTTAAGTTTAACAACATTCCTATTAATTAAATATTTTCTAACATAAACTTCAAAAATTGCATCACCTAAATATGCATACTTAAAAATACTACCCTCCATAACTCACCTAAAACTTAAACAAAGTTTCAATATATAAAGAAAACTCTCTATATTTAAGTATATTAATAACATCAGATACTTCATCACCAAATCCAAGCTTAGAACACTTATCACAAACCTTATCAACATTTTTACTTATCATCACAAAATATAACAAAGAAAAAACAAACAAAACAACATACACCACAATCGCAGCATAACAAAACTGTTCCTCCTTAATTAAAAAACAAAGAATAATAAGCAAAAAACACAACCTAATGACATAATTAATATATTTATACAACTTATTTCTCAAATTAATAATAGCATTCCCCATAACAGAATCACTACAAACTAAAATAGCAAGACCAACATTAACAACATCTTCTTCATTAAAAGTCTCATTACTTAACTTAATTGACCTATTACTTACATCATAATAATTACTAATACTATCCTTAGTTGTAACAATATATAAATCCTTCTTATCGGTATCAGATAAAAACTTCTTAATCGCCTCAAAACCACTTAACTCAGTTTTCACATCAAAATACTTATTAAGTTTAGAACGCATTACAAAATTAACCACTAAACAAAAACAAAATATAACACCAAAAACTATATAATAAACCATAATTCACCTACCATTCATACCTTGTTCCATCTTTTGTATCAATAAGTTTAATACCAAGTTCTAAAAGTTCATTTCTAATTCTATCTGCTTCTTCATAATTTTTTTCTTTTTTAAAAGAATTTCTCTCTTCAATTCTCTTTAACACAAACTCTTCATTAATAACATTTTTCTTATCTTGAACTTTCAACAAATCCAAAGATAAAACCTCATCATATAATCTAATTATTTCCCTTTTAGTAGAAGAATTTAAACTAACATCCTTAAGCACTTCATAAACAAGAGAAAGCATATTTGAAGTATTTAAGTCACTACCAATCTCTTTAATAAATTTATCTTTATATAAAGAAACCTTTTCAAAAGAAATATCCCCATCTTCTTCTAAATTAAGTACTCTACTTTTTAACTTATTATAAGCATTCTCTGCCTGCTCCAAAGAATCATATGAAAAAACTAACTGATTACGATAATGAGAACCCAAACAAAAATACCTATATGAAAGAGGATTAAACCCTTTACTTTCTAATAAATCAACAGTTAAAAATTCTCCACTAGACTTACTCATTTTACCACTATTAGTATTAAGATGTGCTCCATGTATAAAATAATTACACCACTTATGTCCCAAAAAAGCCTCACTCTGCGCTATTTCATTAGTATGATGCGGAAAAATATTATCAACACCACCACAATGTATATCCAAATACTCTCCCAAATATATATATGCCAAAGTAGAACACTCAATATGCCACCCAGGATATCCTACACCCCAAGGACTATCCCATTTCTGATCTTGCGCGTCAAACTTAGACTTCGTAAACCAAAGACCAAAATCATGTGGATTTCTCTTATTTAAATCTTCCTCTACATCATCACGAGCACCCACTATAAGTTCCAAATTACCAGATAACTTATAATAATCTTTAGCCTTGCTAACATCAAAATAAATATTTCCAGAAGAAGAATAAGCAAAACCCTTAAGAAGTAAAGTAGAAATTACCTTTATATAATCCTCAATATGACTAGTAGCCTTCTCAACAATTTCAGGCTTCTTAATATTAAGTTTAGCACAATCATTAAAAAAAGCTTCAGTATAAAAATCCGCTATTTCTTGAGGTGTCTTATGTTCCCTTCTAGCACCTTCCATCATCTTATCATTACCAACTTCTCCATCATTAACCATATGCCCTACATCAGTAATATTCATAACCCTTTTTACTTTATATCCTGCAAAAACAAGTCCTTTTTCTAAAATATCTTCAAAAATATATGTCCTTAAATTACCAATATGCGCATAATGATAAACAGTAGGTCCACAAGTATACATCTTAACCACATCATCATTAAAAACAAATTCTTCTACCTTCTTAGAAAGAGTATTATAAAATTTCATACATATCACCTCAAAATATAATAAATTATATGCTATAAAGAAGCAAATTCAATCTTATTATACAAAAAAAAGAAAGTTTATGCAACCTTCATACTTATATTTGAAACATTTACACTAGTACTACCATTCATGATTTCATCAACTATAAAACTATCAACATTAGAATCAATAACCATATCTATCTTCCTAGCACCAAAATCATTATAATTACATAATTTTACAATATCAGAAAAAATCTTTTTACTTATCTTAATTGAAACTCCACTTTTCTTATAAGAATCTTTAACAAATTTAAGTTTATTAGAAACAATCTTCCCTATAGAATTTTCATCTAATTTATCAAAAGCTATAACCTTATTTATTCTATTTAAAAACTCAACCCCAAAAAACAACTTTAAACTATCAAAATCACTTTTCTCTTTCGAAGAATTAAATCCAACACTATTCTTCATAAAACCAATATTTGAAGTCATTATAATAATTGTATTATCAAAACGAACTATTTCACCCTTAGAATTTTTAGCCTTACCTTCATCCAAAATTTGCAAAAACAAACTAATTACATTAGGACTTGCTTTATCAATCTCATCAAGAAGTATCACAGAATAAGGTTTATCCTTAACTTCCTCAAAAATATTATTACCATCATTATAACCAACATACCCTGGTGAAGTTCCAATAATTTTACTAATAGAATGATCTTCCCTAAATTCTGTCATATCGAGCCTAATAAAATTATTTTCCCCATATATTCTTTTAGCATATTCCTTAGCAAGAAGTGTCTTACCAGTTCCAGTCGGACCAACAAATAAAAACGAATAAGGTTTATTTCCTTTCTTATAACCATACTTAATTTTTTTAGTTACCTCAAGTAACTGCTTTATACCATTATCCTGCCCTATCACTATATCATACAAATCATTAAAACTATCCATAAAAGACTTATCAACACCTACTGGTATTCTCGATTTACTCTCAATAACCTTCTTTACATCATCTATTGTAACATTTTTATAAACATTATTAACACTTTTTAACTCATACTTACATTTTTTGCTCTCAAGTAACATTTCTTGCTTCTTATATTTGTATGCATCTTCAAAATTATTAGACAAAATAGAATTATTTTTCTTATTCTTAACCATAACAATCTCCGAATTTAACTTTTCAATATCCACAAAACTACCTAAATTAGATACCCTTGAAAAAGAGCACACTTCATCAAGCACATCAATAGCCTTATCAGGCATTTTCCTATCATAAATATATTTATTAGTTAAAAACAAAATACTATCAATCACTTCAGAACTTATCTTAACCTTATGGAACTCTTCATAAATAGGTCTAAGTTTTAACAAAATATCACGAACCACTTCCAAACTAGGTTCATTAATATTAACAGTTTGAAATCTACGACACAAAGCCTTATCTTCTTCAATAAACTTTTTAAACTCCGAAGTTGTTGTCGCTCCAATTACCTTAATCTTACCACGTGCCAAAGCAGGTTTAAATATATTAGATGCATCAATTGCACCTTCTGCACCACCCGCACCAACTAAAGTATGTATTTCATCAATAAATAATATAATATTAGGATTATCCTCAAGTTCCTTTAAAAGTTTACCAATACGTTCCTCAAACTCACCCCTATATTTAGTACCTGCTACCAAAGTTGCCATAGATACAGACACAATTTTTTTATCTAACAAAGTTTCTGGTACTTTTCTTTCTTCAATAAGTCTTGCTAAATTTTCAACAATCGCTGTCTTCCCAACACCAGCCTCTCCTATCAATAAAGGATTATTTTTAGTACGCCTAGACAAAATTTCAATTACTCTATTAGTTTCCTGTTCTCTCCCAACAACAGGATCAATTTCACCATTTTTATACTTATCATTTAAACAAACACCATAAGTAAAAATAGATAATTTTGTATTCTTAATAGAATTAGAAGGACTAGTTAAATTATCATATAACTCATCTACATCAATATTCATACCCAAAAGAATACGTATAGCAACACCTTCCCCTTCATCAAATAAAGCAAATAACAAGTCATCAACACCAACTAAAGAATCACTATTATCCAATTCCACAGAAACTTCTTCTAAAATACCACGAAGTAAAGGAGTATACAAATAAAAACTATTATTACTATTCCCAGTACCAACCACTTTAACTAATTCATCTTTAAACTTATCATAAGTAACATACTTTAGTAACTTCTTAACATTAGAAGTATTACCAAACTTAAGAATAGACAAAAATAAATGTTCGCTACCTATATAAGGGTGCCTCAACTCCTGCATTTCTTTCTTCATATTATCTAACACTTTCTTTGCATCTTCATCAAACTTTGAAAACATATATCTCCCTCCACCATTATTTTATGTATCTATTAACAATATAATACTTCCTACAAAACAACAAAAAAAGACCAAAAAAAAGAAAAATAAAAAAACTCTATAAAAATAAAGTTTTAATATTTACCATCAGGATTACTTATTACTCGCACCACCCGTAAACGAAAAACATTTACATTTTTATCGTCCATACCAACGACAATAATAACATACTACATTTTGTAAAAAAATCAATATCTTACCACAAATTTATAAAATATTTACAATAATTACACATTACTTAACTTATCTAATAAACTACCTAACTTATTCTCTAAATTATAAACAAGACTATGTAAATAACATAAATACTCATCTTCAGTTTTAAATTCACTATTAAACATAGGTATATCAGAAACACCATTAACAAAAGTTAAAACATCAGATAATTCTTTTATTTTATTAACAACTACAACTCTTTTTTCATCAGTAGAAAGTTCTTTAAAAGAATCACACAATTCTTTATAAACAATATTTATATCTTGTTCCATTATCTTCCTCTCCCTACACTTTCTATCTCCTCAGGTTCATATGAATATTTATAAGCTTCTTTATATTCTTGCATTAATTTCTTTTTCTTACCAGTTAATTGAGCAAAAAATTTACCAAATTTACTTAAATTATCATATTTTTGCTTATGTGCTTTATAATTTTCTATAGTAGCTCTACCAAGCATATGATCTTCTTTCATAAAAAATCTATCACGATGCCAACGACTTGAATACTCAATAGTTCTATGTAATTTCCATAACAATGGCCTTGCATATAAATAAGAGTCACTTTGTTGTTGACAATATTCAGTATCTTTAAAATACTCTTTTACTACCTCATTTAAACCAACAAAATTTTTACTTTTGTTTAGTTCTTCATAATATTCACCTTTGCCACCATTTGTTATCGCGCCAGTAACTTTTTCTAACTCACCAATAGCAGTGAAATAACGTTCCTCCCTAGAGCCGCCATACTTATTAATTAATGACTTTATCAAAGACATATCAACAACATCATAACACAAATTCAATGACAAATAAAACTGTTCATAAATTCTTCTATCTTCCTCCGACATCACTTTTTTATCAAGATATCTAAATTTTTTCCTATTAGGATCATCATAAAGTATTTCATCCTTAAAAAATCCCATATTTTTTTCTTCCATTCTTCTTTCCCTCCATCTAAGATAAAACCCACTAACTTTACACATTTTATCTTAAATTCATTATATATATATATATATATATATATGTCAAGTAAAATTTTTTAAAAAATGTAAAATTTTACACACAAAAAAAGGATATATTCTTAATTTAATATATACTTATATAATCAATACAAATTATCAAATATTTCTAACAATTTAGTAATAACATGTTTTACTTCTTCTATAGATATTACACTTTCTTCATCTAAAACATAAATACTTTGCATCTTATCAAAAGCACTAATTAATTTATCATTAAAATCA
>CAYWQZ010000013.1:0-12148 GCA_964460565.1 uncultured Mycoplasma sp. | reverse complement strand
TTTTCTTCTTTCCTCAGTAAGAGGTGGAATAGTAATAAAAATAGCCTCTCCATTATTATTCGGAGTAACACCTAAATTAGCTTCAAAAATAGCTTTTTCAATTGCTCCTAAAATAGATCTATCAAAAGGTCTAATATTAAGTTGTCTAGCCTCAGGTACTGATATAGTAGCAAGACTCTTAACCAAAGTTGGTGTACCATAATAAGGAACCATAACAGAATCTAACATACTAGGATTAGCACGACCTGCTCTAACAGTAGAAAACCTATCCTCTAAATTACTAATAGCCTTATCCATTTTTTCCTTTGCAATATTTAAAAAATCATTATTCATAAATTATCTCTCCTTAAATACATTATACTATTAAATTAAAAAAAATAAAAAATAAATAATAAAATTAAATATTAAATACCTCTTTAAAATTTTACATTAATTCATCTAAAATATAATAATCATTATTAATACCATTTATTTCTTCTTTAGAAAACTTAGAAAAAATATCTTTTACTTCATCAAAAGTATTAAGAAATAAATAATAATAATTAATAACTAAATCACTAACATTATTAATACCTATTTCTTTTAAATAATTAACTATTAAAATAAATTCTTCACTATTAGAGTTTAAATCAAATAATACATTATTAGATAAATTATCTTTAATATCTACTATTTCATCATAAGTAAAAACTTCTTTCATAAAATCTAACACATTACTTTCTCCTTTCAATAGCACTAACAAATAGTTTAGATATTTCATCTTCTAGCACGTTATACTCTTCTTCATTTAAAATACTATTTTTTGTAACACAATATAATAAAGCATCTTTATCTATATCAAATCTATTTAATATAAGAGTATTTAAAAATCTTTGTACCTTAAATCTAGATATTCTAATTCCATTAATTATATAACAAACATCATTATCAAGATATTTTTCATCTAATACATCAATTATTAATTTATTAGGTTTAAAAGCAGTAAGCATTGTATCACTGTTATCACTTTCTTTTATAGCATTTTCATATTCTAAAAATTTAGGATTATCTGGAAAATATTGCTCCACTATTTCACTACCATTATCATTATTAATATCTAAGAAATTACTATCATAAAATTTAAACCCTCTACTGCTGAATAATTGATCTTTAGTATAACCTTTTTTTCTTGCCATATATAATTTATAAAATATTGAAGAATAAGGATTTAAACTAAACTTAGATGGATTTTTCCACAAATACTCTAAAGTTCCATAATTATTATAATCACTTTCAATAAAAGCATCAATTGCATCTGCAGGAAATCCTCTAAAAGATGATAATGCCTTTAAATAACATTCTGGTTTTATATGATATAAATCAAATTGTTTTAAAGCATTTTTGTTATGTCTATAAGATAAATCAAATATTGATGAACATTTCTCATAAACACTACTTATATCATCTACATTAATTTCTTTAAATGCCTCTCTAAACATATGAATATTTTTTAAAAAATCCTCATTATGACCTATTTCTCCATTAAAATCAAGAGAAGCACCATCACCTTTACCTAAATATCTTCTTTTTCTAGGAATAAATTTAGATGGAGAACTAATAATACTTTTAAAGTGACTTATAATATTAATTCCACATTCTTTTAATTTATCAAATACATTACTTATTAAATCATAATTAGAATAAATAAATATATTAGCTAATTGTTTACTTTTTATTTTAACATAACTTCCTACATTAATATGTTCTTTATTAATAAATAAATCAAGTATTTCATCAATATTATCATATTTTCCATATTTTTCCATTAATTCACGAGATTCTTTATTAAAACTCATATAATCTATCCCATATTTATTAAATAAAGTAATTAAATCATCAGTACTTAAATTAGTTATAATTAATTCTTCATTTTCTTCTTTATTTTCTTGTTCTTCATTTTTTTCTTTCTCTGTTAATAAAGTAACATCAATTTTCGTATATTCCATCATCTCTAAAGAAATATGTTTCATATAAGAAATAATATCAACATCATTACCTTTATCTTTTTCTTCTCTAAGTAAAGTACATATTAACTCTATATCATTTTGATTAAATTCATAATTATCTAACTTATCTAATAAATTCTGATAAATATTAATTAAATTATCTTCAATATAAAAACTAACTTTAGTCTTAATACTTAAGAAAAAATTTTTTATATATTCAATATCTGAAGGCTCAAGTTCATATACTCCATCACTTAATAATTTTTTATAAAAAATTAATCTATTAAAGTCTTCACTATCTAATTCTAAAAAAGATAATTTTTCTAAATCGAATGCTTTTAAATTAGATATATCATCAATAACAGAAAGTACTGCCTTATAAATATCCATATATTTAGATGAATTTTCTTTTAAAGTTTCTATCTTTAAAGTAATAATTTCTTTTAATTTTTCTTTCATACTATTCACCCCTTACATTAGTTTTTTCCTTCATATAATCATAAGCATATTTCATATTTTCTGTAACAATATCAGTCAAAATATCTATATTAGCATTTGGATCCATAAATAAGTTTTTTAAATCACGAATATTTCCCCTTGAATTATCTAAAGCATCATTTAAAATGCCATATTCATCGTGGCCCGACTTAACATGTGCTAAAGCAGTAAACACAATAACTGAAGTAGAATGAAGTAAATTCTCATTACCTAATACTTTAGAAAGTTTTTCCCTATTTTCCATACATATAGGTAAAACAACATAACCAATTCTTGGATAATAACTAGTTCTAAATTTTTTATGAGATGTACCAAATTCTTTATCTAAAACTCTTTTCTTTTGTCTTCGCATAGGATTATTTCGATAAAGGATAGTAATTTTCCCTCCAGCTTTCTTTTCCCTAGAACCATTATAAGCCATTTCACAATTATTAGATGAATTATCAGACATATAAGGAAGTGAGCCAAAAGTTTTAATAGTTTCACATAATGCTTGCATCTTTATTTCCATCTCTTTTTTATCTCCACTAATTAAAGTATCATCAAGAGTATAATTACCATCTTTATCTTCTGCAAAAAGCATAATAGTATTAGCACTACTCATAAAACTATTAAAATCAGAAATATTTTTAAAACTTTCACTAGATAAATAACATTCTCTACAAGTATTAAAATTTTCTATTGTATCTTTCATATATAGAACAGAAAACTCTAAATCTTTATCATTAACACTAAAAGTTAAACAATCATTTAAATCATATAAAGACTTAATAAAATCTAAATACAAAGTAGATATTTCTCCATTAAATAATCCAATAAGACTATCATAATCACTTCTATTAAGATAATCTTTAAATGTATTAATACTAATATTATACTTTTCACACATACTATATATATCATCAGTATAAACTCTATTTTCTTTTAATATATCTTTAATTTTAACTTGTAATAAAAGAAAATCATTTCTTAAAGAACTATTAGTATCATCAAATGAATCTTGAAGTTCTTCCATAACAACTGTTATGTTAGAAACAACTTGTTCTTCAGTATTAATTTCACTAGTTTTAGGTTCTTCTAATTCTCCTTTAAATACCTGAGCGTTAATATCAGTTTTAGAATCCTCTAATGATTTTTCTTCTTCTTTTGATAAAACATAAGACTCCCTTAAACCAGCCATAGCTTTTGTAGCAAAAATTGCTATTTCTACTTTCATATTCTCTTCTAAATCTAAATATTTATCTTCTAAAAAATAAAAAATTCTTTCAATAGAATATGTAGAAAAATTACCACTCTTAACAGCACGAATAGCACTACATAAAGATCCTATATGTGAGTATTTTCTATGTGATATATTAAGGTTCCTTTTATTTTCTATCTTCATATTTTCATATTTTGAAAGAAGCATTTCTTTAATTCTATTTATAGTATCAAGAAAACCTTCTTTTACACCATCAACTTCTTCAAAAGACATAAACAAATCATAACAAGACATAATATATTCAAACTTTTCTGACAAAGCATCATCAATATCTATAAATTCTTTTAAAGAAGAAAGAGAAACACTCTTTATATCATCATTATATTTTTTAATTAATTCTTTAAATTCATTAAGTTTAGAATTATTCTTATAACTTCTAATTTCTTTATCTAGTTCATAACTATAATTATTTAAATATTCTAATATTTCATCCATAAATACCTCCTAGAACTATTTTTCATTATCCATAAACTTACTATAGATATACTCTTTATATAGAGATTTATCTATAGTACCATTATCATAAATACTCATTTCATAGTTTCTATATTCTTCTTTAAATACTAAAACACTAGCATATAAAAAACTATTAGGCATATCAAGCATAACTTGAAGTAAAGAAATAATTTTTTTAATATATAAAATAACATCATCACTTAAATTAACTTTAAATAAAGAATCTAAAAGTTAAATATAAAATGATACTTCTTTTTGTTTAATAAGATTCGTTTCTTCAACTTTTTTCATTATCCTAGAAAACTCTAACTTAACTCTATCTTCATCACTTAAAACTTTACCATTTACAGTATAAATTTTATCCTCTAACTTATCTATATTCTCTCTATTTAAAAATATATCCCCATTTGCATAATTAGAAACAAGCAAATAAGTTTTATGTAAACGTTTTAAATATAATAAATTATTTTCCGAAATATTGCCATTATTTATAAAATCATATCTTTCTTCCATAGCAAGAGCCTCCTATCATAAAATAAATATAGCACAAAAACACAAAATATACAACAAAAAACAACCTCATAAATAATATTTACAAGATTGTTTTCCATTTATAAAGTTTTTTCTCTAACAACATTTTCTCTTTTTGTATAAACATTAAATATAGACGACTTAATAATATCAAGACCTTCTACTAAAAGTTCATCTTCAATAACTAAAGATGGCATTATTTTTAATACTGAATCATTTCTTCCTGCAAGTTCAATAATTAAACCATTTCTAAAACACTCATCTAAAACTGCACGAGATAATGTTCCATCTTTAAAATCAATACCCCAAATAAGACCTATTCCTCTTATTTCCATATTATCATTAAGTAATGGTTTAATCTCATTATTCAAATAATCACTAACAATTTTTTCTTTTCTTTTTACTTCATTCTCTACATCATTATTAAGCATAAACTCTAAACCAGCTTTAGCAGTTACCATCGAAGGAACATATCCTCTAAAAGTACCATTATGTTCTCCAGGTTTAAACTTATCTAACTCTTTTTTAAATAATGCAAGAGAAAAAGGAGATCCAAATCCACTAATAGACTTAGATAGCACTACCATATCAGGAACAATTCCTGCTCTTTCAAAAGAAAAGAAATTACCAGTTCTAGCGCAACCTACTTGAATATCATCTACAATTAATAAAATATCATTATCATCACAAAACTTACGAATATCTCTTAAAAATTCTTCTGAAAATACATATATACCACCTTCTGCTTGAACTGTTTCAAGAACTACAGCACAAGGTTTATCTATACCAGAATGATCATCTCTAAGTAATTCTTCCATATATCTAATTGAATCAAAATTACCACCCATATAATTAGGAGCAGGAATTCTAACAACATTAGTAAGAGGAACCCCAGCACCATTTCTCGCAGCCTCTTCAGTCGTAAGAGCAAGAGAACCTAAAGTCATACCATGAAAAGCACCAGTAAAAGCAAAAACATCACTTCTACCGGTATTTTTCCTAGCAAGCTTTAACACACTTTCAATTGCATTTGTACCAGTTGGACCAGGAAACATTACCTTATAATCTAAATTCCTAGGTTTTAAAATATTTTCTTCAAAATATTCCAAAAACTCCCTTTTAGGTGTAGAATGCATATCCAAACTATGAATAATATTATCATCCTTTAAATATGAAAGCAAAGCATTTTTAATATAACTATTATTATGTCCGTAATTTAAAGCACCTGCTCCATTAAAAAAATCTATATAACTATTACCATCAATATCTTTTAAAATAGAACCCTTAGCATAAATAAATTCAACCGGCCATTTTCTACAATAACTTCTTACCTCTGATTCATATTTTTCATAAGTGTCTTTATAATTCATAAAAACACCTATCCATTAATTTGATTCATTACTTCTTCAGCAAAGTTATCATTTCTTTTTTCCATACCTTCGCCAACTTCATATCTTAACATACTTACTACTTTCATACCATTATTATTAGCATAAGCACCAACACTAACACCAGAATCTTTAATAAATGGTTGTTCTACTAAACATACTTCTTTATAATATTTCTTAATACGTCCTTCAACCATTTTTTCTGCTATGTCTTCTGGTTTACCTTCGTTAATAGCTTGTTCCTTATAAATTTCTCTTTCTTTAGATAAAGCCTCACTATCAACACTAGTACTATCTAAATATAAAGGTTTCATTGCAGCAACATGCATAGCAACATCTTTAGCTACATCTCTATTATCACCATCTAAAACCACTAATGCAGTAATTTTTCCTCCCATATGAGAATAAATACCAAATTCTTGATTTTCTTCTTTAGTAACAACATTAAATCTTCTAAAACTAATTTTTTCCCCAATTTTAGCAGTAAAACTAACAACAGAATCACCTATAGTAGAACCATCTTCTAAAACAACACTATTAGCCTCTTCCATAGTTGTAGCATTACTATCAAGTAAAGCCTTAGCAATATTATGAACTAATCCCTTAAACTCTTCATTTCTAGCAACGAAATCAGTTTCACAATTTACTTCTACAACTGAAGCAATATTATCACAAGCTAAAGCCTCACTAATACCTTCAGCAGCAATTCTTTCTGCTTTCTTTTGAGCCTTAGAAATACCTTTTTCACGAAGCCATGTAATTGCTTCTTCCATATTTCCATTAGTAGCCTCTAAAGCCTTTTTGCAGTCCATCATTCCTGCACCAGTTTTATCTCTTAATTCCTTAACATTTTGAGCACTAAACATATAAACACTCCTATCTTAAACTTTCAATTAATTCTGCTTTTTTCATAGTACTATAGCCCTTAACTTCTTTTTCTTTAGCCATAGTTTTTAGTTCAGTTAAAGTTAAATCTTCTAAAGACTTTTCCTCTTTAGCAGAAACTTCTTCACTCTTAACTTCTTGTTTTTCTTCTTTAACTTCTTTAGTTTCTACCTTTTTTTCTTCTTTCTTAAATTCTTTTTTATCTTTAAAATTCTTCTTAAACTCTTTCTTATGTTCTTTTTTAACATTATCTTCAGTATCTTCTACTGCATCATCAATCTTATAATCAGTAATATAATTAATTACTTCATTACCATTAACTTCTGCAATAGTATTAGCAAGTAAACCAATAACAAGTTTAACAGCTCTTACTGCATCATCATTAGCAGGTATTACATAATCAACCATATCAGGATCACAATTAGTATCAACAATACCAAATACTGGAATTTTTAACTTTCTTGCTTCCTTAATTGCAGTTTCTTCAATTCTAGGATCAACAATAATAAGTGCACTAGGAAGTTTTTTCATTTCTCTAATACCACATAAGTTTTTATTTAACTTATCATATTCCTTCTTAATTTTAAAAACTTCTTTCTTAGGTAATAATTCAAGCACTCCTTCTTGTTCCATTTTTTCAATTTCTTCTAATTTTCTAATTCTAGCTCTAATAGTTTTAAAATTAGTTAAAGTTCCACCTAACCATCTTTCAGTAACATAGAACATATTAGTTCTTTTAGCAGATTCTTCCATAGCTTCTTGAGCTTGTTTTTTAGTACCTACAAATAAGAAAGTACCTCCTTCTTCTGCTATTTTCTTAATTTCTTCATTAGCAATTTCAATACATTTAGCAGTTTTTTGTAAATCGATTATATAAATATCATCTCTAGATGTATAAATATACTCCTTCATTTTTGGATTCCATCTTCTTTTTTGATGTCCAAAATGTACTCCTGCTTCTAATAATCTTTGATTTATTGACATATTTGTCATAATTAATTCCTCCTTCGTTTTATCTTCTATTAAATTCTAAATAATATCACCAATTGGCACTAGATATTACAATTCTTTAATATGCTTATTTTACTTTAAAGCTTCAATTAATTCAGCTTTTTTCATTGAAGTATAACCTTCAATATTCTTATTTTTTGCAAGTTCTTTTAATTCTGCTACAGTCATAGAACTAAAATTTTTTTCTTCTTTTACTTCTTTTTTAGTTTCTTCTTTCTTAACTGGTTTAACATTATTAACAACTTTACCTTCCTTAGCAATCTTAACTAAATTAGCAAATGCTTCTTTATCATAAATTGCAAGTTCTGAAAGCATCTTTCTATTAATTTCTACTCCTGCTTTATTTAAACCATCAATAAACTTAGAATAACTAATATCATTAACTCTACATTCAGCATTAATTCTTGTTATCCATAACTTTCTAAAGTTTCTCTTAGTTTGTTTACGATCACGATATGCATATCTTTCAGAATGCATTACTTGTTCATGAGCAGTTTTATATAATCTATGTTTACTTCCAAAATAACCTTCAGCTTTTTTTAACACTTTTTTACGTCTTGCACGAGTTGCAACACTATTCTTTACTCTTGTCATAATTTACCTCCTTTTAAATTACATCTTTGAATCTTTTATAATCTGATTTACTTAATTCAGTTTTAGATCCTGCTTTTCTTGATTGTGCTGGACTTTTCTTACCAGTTTGATGGTTATTACCTGCTACTAGCTTAGTAATAGAACCACTTTGTCTAATGTTTAAAACTTTTCTTGTAGCCTTATGAGTCTTAGTTTTAATTTTCTTTACCTTCTTTGCCATAATTTCCTCCTACTTTTCTTTTGTTGGTGCAAGTAGCATAGTCATGCTTCTACCTTCTAATTTAGCCTTTTGCTCCACAATTGCAATATCTTTTACTCGATCTGCAAATTTCACCATAACCTCTTCACCAAGTTCAGGATGAGCCATTTGTCTACCCTTAAATCTAATACTTAATTTAACACGATGACCCTTTTCCAAATACTTAGACGCATTACGAAGTTTAGTTTCAAAATCTCCAACATCAATAACCGGAGACAAACGATACTCCTTAAGCTCCACTGCATTAGCTTGTTGTTTCTTTCTCGCATCTTTTTGTTTCTTAGCCTTTTCATACTTAAACTTATTATAATCCATAATCTTACAAACAGCTGGATTAGAATTAGCATTTAAAAGTACTAAATCAAGCCCTGCATAATTTGCTATTGTTAAAGCATCTCCTATTGGCTTAACTCCTAATTGTTCCCCATTTGGACCAATTACTAACACATGACTAACTTTAATTTGTTCATTACATAACAAATCGCTTTCTTTGTTTGCTATATTAAACACCTCCATAAATATAAAAAGAATGCGAAATGCACTCTTAATCCACACCATAAAAACACTATAAAATAGTATAAACTGGCTTTTTTACCTATAGCTACTCGCCATCAGGTGGATATAACAATACATCTCTTTCCTTTTTTACTCCTATATGATACAAAAATATTATGATTTTGTCAAGCATTTTATGAAGTTTTTATATCAAAAACTTACTATCACATTTTTCCATATCTTTCAAGTCTAATTTATCACAAAATTCCGACAATTTTAATATGCGATTTACACATTTTCCCAAAATAAAAACACATAATACATGTGCTTTATTTATATATTGGAAACTTACTAGTTAAATCAAGAACTTTATTACTTACATCATCTAGCACTTCATCATTATCAATATTTTTTAATGCTTTATCGATCAAATTAGCAAGTAAAACAAATTCACTCTCTTTAAATCCTCTAGTAGTCATCGCTGGAGTTCCAAGCCTAATACCACTTGTTACCATAGGACTTTCCTCATCATAAGGAATAGTGTTCTTATTACAAGTAATATGTACTCTATCAAGAACTTTTTCTGCTACACTACCAGTTATTCCATAACTAGTTTTAACATCAAGTAAGAATAAATGATTATCAGTTTCGCCACCAACAACCTTTAAACCCTTATTAATAAATTCATTACAAAATGCTTTAGCATTCTTAACTACTTGCTTTTGATACTCCTTAAATTCATCACTTAGTGCCTCATAAAAACACTCAGCTTTCGCACCAATAACATGCATTAAAGGACCACCTTGCATACCAGGAAAAACAGTTTTATTAATTTTCTTAATAATCTCCTCACTATTAGTTAAAATAATACCACCACGAGGGCCTCTTAAAGTTTTATGTGTAGTCGAAGTAACAACATCAGCATAAGGAATTGGACTAGGATGTACCCCTGCTGCAATAAGTCCTGCAATATGAGCCATATCAACCATTAAATAAGCCCCACACTTATCACAAATTTCCCTAAATCTCTTAAAATCAATTATCTTAGAATAAGCACTACAACCTGCAATAATCATCTTAGGTTTTTCAGCCATAGCAATCTTCTCTAACTCATCATAATCAATTTCTTCAGTATCACGATTTACATTATAAGAAATAATCTCATAATCAATACCACTAAAATTAATTGGATGTCCATGAGTCAAATGACCTCCATGAGATAAATTCATACCCATTACTTTATCACCATGTTGAAGCAATGCACGATAAACTGCCATATTTGCACTACTACCAGAATGAGGTTGCACATTTGCATAATTACAATTAAACAATTCTTTCAAATACTTAATCGCAGTATCCTCAAATATATCAATATACTCACAACCTCCATAATATCTCTTACCAGAATAACCTTCTGCATACTTATTAGTAAGTATACTTCCTTGCAACTCTAAAACATCTTTTGAAACATAATTTTCAGATGCAATTAACTCAACATTCTCATTTTGCCTTTTAAATTCAAGTTCTAAAGCATCACTTAATATCTTATCCATTTTTACATCACCAATAACATTGTAACATTAAATAATAATAAAACAAAGTAAATTTCAAAACTTTACACAAAAACTACTCTCATCAATAAAATAATAATTAGTTAAATACTTAAGTTCATACATAAGCTTAACTAAAGCCATATCTTTTCCCTTTGCCTCAATCATAATATCAGTATCAACATCATAACTCTTTAATAACTCAACAAACCTAATAAAATCATCACAACTAACAAACTCACTATGACTCCTAAATTCCTTCTTATTCTTAGAACTAGAAAAATGCATTTTTACTATATTACCATTAAAAGTCTTATAAATTCTATCTAAATAAAAAGAAATATCTAAAGAAGACCTATTAAAATTATGATGATGTATATCTAAACACATAGGAATACCTAACTCTTCACACAAATCAAGAGTCTCACTAACATTAAAACACTTATCATCATTTTCTAAAATTATTAACCTCTGCAAATCATCAGAAAGACAAGAAAACCCCTTAATAAACCTCTTTATACTTTCTTTTACACCACCACTTTTAGAACCAATATGCATAATTATATTATAACAAACACCAAACATATCCATAACACACTTTAAATTTTCTAATATTTTAATACTTTTAATAACAACATCTTCCCTTATACTATTTAAAACACAAAACTCATCAGCATGCACATCTACTCTCATATCATTATCATTTATCAACCTTCCTATTTCAGTAAACTTCTCATTATATAATGATAAATCAATATCATACAAATCCATAAAAGGTATTAACTTAGCACTTATTCTAAAAAAATGAATATTATTTTTAATATTATATCTAATTAAAGATTCCAAACTACTCAAATTACTTTTTATTAGATAATCTAACTTTTCAAACTTTTCTAAATCATCTAATTTATTATATAAAGCAAGAGTCATTCCCCTACTAGAAGAAACATTAATTATATTACTAATACAAGCATATCCAAGTCTAATTTTCATATTATCACACTATTATTCTATCTAAAAATTAAAATTAAATACAAATAATCATCAACAAATCATCATTTAAAGCATACATTAAATTGAGGGGTGAATCTTATGGCTAGTTATAGAGAAATTGTTACTAAAACTATAGTAGGTAAAGGAAAAAAAACATTTTCTAATCATTATACTTTAGTACCTGAAGAAATACCTTCAACTATTTTAGGTTGTTGGGTTATCAATCACAACTTTAAAGGTCA
>CAYWQZ010000012.1:0-12395 GCA_964460565.1 uncultured Mycoplasma sp. | reverse complement strand
TAATTCGCCATTTTTAAATAATTTTTGGGTAAAATAAGCAGAGAATTAACACTTGAGTGTTGATTTGCGAATTATTTTACCCTGAAATTCGCGAATTATTTTACCCATACCTCTACCTTCTTTCTATCATAACTTAATTATATAGAAAAAAGATACTATTTTCAAGTACCTATAAACTTAATTTTTTATAATTCCATATCTTTTTCTAATCCTAGATGAACTTTTATTTTACTAATTGGGAAAGCACTAGTAGATTGTGATGGCATAAATACTACATAATCTATATCATATTCTTTTACATAATCACTAATACTTTTATTACTTTTGTTATGTCTATAATCAATTGAAACCATTTTGTTAAAACTTATTACTGAAATTGATTCTAGTATATTAGTATAAGAAGATCCTACATACATAATATTAGGTAAATTATTTCTTTTTGTATCTATTACTGTTAAAGCATTATCTCCATCCATAAATGCTAAGGAGTATGTATTGCCATCTTTAAATATTTCTTTTTTACTTATTTTTTCATTTTCATATCTTGTATATTCTAAATTATATTTAGGTAGTAATACTAATTCTTCGGCTTTAGTTTTTGTACTTTGTCCTAATTGTCTAGAAAAAGAACCATTAATTATTTTGTTTTTTATTATATAATTATCTATTCCATAGTATTTTACTTCATCTTTATTTATATAATCAATAATTTCTTTATATAAGCTAAATGCTCCTTTTGGAGTTAGATGATGATCGTTTGAATAGTATGGTTTATCTACGTTTTTTAATATTTCTAAACTATCTATTAGGTAAATATTATTATTTAGATTTTCTTTTACTACTTCTATACTCTTTTCATATATTGTGTTACTACTTATGTATGATTTAGGTAAGTTATCAGTCATAACTGCATCTTTTCTTGGGATTGGTAGAAAAATCATTTTTGTATTTAAACTATTTAATTCTTCTCCTAGTTCATTTATTAGTAAAACGTCTTCTTTTAAGTTATTGTAATAGTTTTTATTTATAGTTTGTACTGAAGCATATAATTCATTATTATCTCCGATTACTACATCTCCATTATATCTTTGAAATTGAAATAAATAATACCCTTTTATTAAATAATTTCTTAGTTCTAGTTGATCGCTGAAGGCATTAGTTAGTTCATCAAAATAATCTTTATTAGTTAGGTTGTTTATATTAAATTTAGGAAAGGTAGTAAGAGTTCTTCCTTCTAGAGTGCTAATGGGGTTGTTATTATTTATTGTGGTAAAGAAAAAGAAATAGATAATAGTTAAAAATATAATGCAAAATATTATTTTTAGTTTTTTCATAAAGCCTCCCTAGAATCTAAAATATATAAATGGGTTGTAGTTAGATTTTGCTAAAAACATAATAGATATTATGAATATGGTAATTAAAAATCCATAGTGCATTAGTTCTAATATGATTTTTAGTTTTTTGTTTTTTGTAGTATTTATTTTATTAATTATATAAGGATATATTGGTATGGAAAAGATAATAGCAAGTATTAGGTATACGTAGTATGTTTCTAAGTAAATACGAGCGTTTTCTAGTCCAAGTGTTGTTATGTTAAAGTTAAATAAGTTTTTTATTATGTTAAAGCATATGGTTAAGTTGTCACTTCTAAAGATTATCCACCCTACTAGGATAATGATTAATGTATATATGTGTTTAAATATATTGGGTATATTTTTTAGGTGCTTTTGGAGAATAAATTTTTCTAGCATTAGGAATATGAAGTAATATAGTCCCCAGATAATGAAATTAAAACTTGCTCCATGCCAGAAACCTGTAAGTAACCATACAATAAGTAAGTTAAGTATTTGTCTATATTTACCTTTTCTATTGCCTCCGAGTGGAATATAGATATAATCTCTAAACCAAGTTGATAGAGATATATGCCATCTTCTCCAAAATTCTGTAATACTTTTTGATATATATGGATAATTAAAGTTTTCTAAAAAGTGAAAGCCAAATATTCTACCAAGTCCAATAGCCATATCTGAGTAGGCACTGAAATCAAAATATATTTGGAACATATAGGAAATAGTGCCTAAAAGTACTACTGGGGTTGTTAGTTCTTCTAGTGAATAAACGATGTCTGCTAGAGCACCCATTTGGTTTGCTATAATCATTTTTTTAGCAAAACCTAGTATAAATCTTTCTAATCCATAAGTAAAATCATCTAATGTAACTTTTCTATTGTTTATTTCTTCTTCAATTGTTTGATATCTTACTATTGGTCCTGCGACTAACTGAGGGAAAAATGATACATATAGTAAAAGTAAAAATGGATTTTTTTGGACTTTTACTTCTTTTTTGTATACATCTATTACATAACTTAATGCTTGAAATGTAAAAAAGGATATACCTATAGGAAGTATTATTTTATTTATAGTTATGTTGATATTAAATATATTATTAATGTTATCTATAAAGAAATTAAAATATTTATAGTAAAATAAAATACCTATATTAGTTATAATTGATAAAGTAAGAAATAGTTTTTTATGTTTATATTTATCTATTAGAATAGCAAATATGTAGTCTAAAAATACTATAAGTAACATTATAAGTATATAACTAGGTCCTCCAAAGTAATAAAATATTAAACTAAATAGTAGTAAAATATAATTTTTTAGTTTTTTAGGACTAATAAAATATATTATAAATAGTATTGGCAAAAATAAAAATAAAAATATAGCGCTGCTGAAAACCATAATTTACCTCCGAAAATATTATAAAATAAATATGTAAATTAATCAATTAGAAAATATTATTTAAGAAAAAAACAAGTTTGAACTTGTTTAATGCTATGCTTTTTTATCATTTTTATATAAATTTAACATTTTTTCATAAATATTAGGTTCTACTATGTTAATTGAAGCAATTGCAGTTTCTAAAGATTTTTTATAATCTCCTTTAAAGAATAATCTAGTTGCAACATCTAAACCATTTTCTAGTTCTTTATCTAGTGCTTTATATCTATTACCATATATTATAGTCATTTCAGATAATTTAGCAGTTTTTATCATTTCATTAGTGGTATTAAATAATTTTAATGATAAATCACGAGCGGTATCTACTCTAATATTTAGGGTTTTGATTGTAATTGGAGTTTTGTTAAGTTCTTTTATTATTTCATATATTGCATCATTTGCTTCAGATAATTCAACAAAATAATTATTTGAAATAATAGGAAGTGGATTTCTTCTAATTTTAACTCTACAATTTTTTAATAGTTCACTAATTTCATCTAGTTGTTCTCTTGCTCTTAATTCATCATCATGCATACTTCCTAGTGATTTTAAGCATATATTTAAATCATCTTCTATTTTATCAAATCTACTTGATATATCTTTTATTTTTTCTTTTAAGATTGAATATGGATCTTTTTTTTCTTTTAAGCTATTAATTATTTCGTTGTATTCTTTGTTTGAGTTGTATACATCATTACTTACTTTTTCTAAGTCTTCTAAATCATCATTAGTTAGATTATACATACTTTTTATGTCCTCTAATTGATTATATATATCTGTAACTATTTTATTTACTTTGACTAATCTATTTTTAAATGATGAGGCACACATATCAAATTCTTTTTTACTACGTTTTTCTAAGTCAAAATCATTTAATAAATTATCTAGATAGTCAAGGAAAGTTTTAAGTTCGAACATACAATCTTCTAGATTTAGTATTTTTATTTTATCTTCTATTTCTTTTATTTTCTTTTCTATTTGTTCTATATTATATTCTACTCTTAAATATGATAGTGGATAGCCTTTACTTAGTAATTTGTTATAAGTATCATTTACTTCTTTAATACGAGCAGGTAATATTTTTGTAGTTAAAAGTATTAAATCAGGCATTTCTTCTACTACAACACTGATATGGGCGATCATTTCATCTAATACTTTAACTAGTTTTACAACTTCTTCATACTCGTTGTTTTCCATTATTTCTTCAAAATCTTGGAATTTTTTTTCTATATTTTCTAGTTGTAATTCTATATATTTATAAGTTGAACCATATGATGGTATATTACTATTTAAAGTACGTTCAAGTTCTCTAAAACGAGATTTTAATTTAGTCATAATGGAACGATTTCGTTCTTCACTCATGGTTATTTCTCTTATTTCATCTAGTAAATTGTCAGTAGTAACACGAAGTTTATATATTTCCATTTCTAAATTAACTATTTGTTCTTTTGCTTGTTTATACTCTTTGGCATCAACAGAGTTATCTATATCTACTAACATATCGGTAATTATTTTAAATTTATCGTTTTTTATATAATCATATCTTTTTACCCAATCGTCATATTTATCTTCTAGTTTTTGATTTTTTAGTAAGACTTCTACTTTAGCTAATTCGCTTAATATTGGCGTTGATACTATTAAATTACGTTCTCTTTCTAATTCAAGAATATGTTTTTTTAGTTTTTTTACATGTTTCTTTTTTAAAAACACGATGAATAAAACTAGTAAAATAATTCCTAGTACAATGAAAGAGACTAAATATAATGTTTTAGTATTCATGTTTACCACCTACTATAGATAGTTTATCACATTTATTGAAGTTTAGAAAGTGGATTTTAGAAATTTTTAATTACTATTTGTAAATATACCCAAAAAAAGATAGAATTTTAACTTTCTATCTTTTTCTAATCTATTTTAAAATTATTTATTACTATATCCGCCTAATTGACTCATTCCTCTTTCAACTAAACGTTTAGTAATTTCTCCACCAACTGATCCATTAGCTCTTGAAGTTGAATCTGGTCCTAAAGTAACACCAAATTCTCTAGCTATTTCATATTTCATAGAATCGATAGCTTGTTTAGCTCCTGGAACAACTAATTTCTTACTATTATTTGATTGGTTCATTGTTTTCACCTCCTATGCATTAATAGAATGTGAATTTTTTTAATGTTTTATACACAAATTTAATTGGTAATTTATTCCTATAATAAATCTTTAAAATCATTTTCATTTGTGATTTTAATGATAAAAGTATTGTTTACTACTTCATCAATTAGTTTTTCATAATCAAATAAATTTTCATTTAAAAGGCATTTATCAAGTTTTGGATTAATAACTGGGTGTTTAGGTACAAATATAGTACAACAGTCTTCATATGGTAATATACTTGTTTCATATGTATTAATTTTTTTTGCAATATCTATAATTTCTAATTTGTCAAAGCAACATACTGGTCTTAAAACAGGAATACTTACTACTTCGTTAATAACATTCATACTAGTAAGTGTTTGTGAAGCAACTTGTCCGACACTTTCTCCATTTATTAGTACCATTTGTCCGTTTTTTCTTGCTATTTTTTCACTTATTCTATACATCATTCTTCTTAGAATAGTTATAATATAAGTAGGATCAACATTTTTGTATATTTCTTCTTGTAATTTGGTAATTGGTACAACGTATAAGTTAAAATCTAGTGAATATTTTAATAATTCTTTAGCAAGATTAATTACTTTTTCTCTAGCATTTAAACTAGTATGAGGAATAGCTTCAAAGTATATTGCATCAATTTTTATACCTCTTTTTAAGGAAAGATATCCTGCAACTGGGGAATCAATTCCACCAGAAAACATTAAAAGTCCTTTACCCAGTGAACCGTAAGGGTATCCTCCAATACCTTTAATATCATTAAAGTATATATATGTTTCTTCTTTGTTTATTTCTATATTTACAAAAATATCTGGTTTTTTTACATCTACTTTGATATTAGGTATATTTTTTAGAATATGACCTCCAATTACATTATTAAAATCCATACTACAAATTTCAAAACTTTTATCACGACGATTGGTAACAACTTTGAAAGTATTAAATTCTATTTTGGTTAATAAATCTAAGACTTTATTTTTTATATCGTCAGTATTAGTATTAACTTTATATGCTAAATTAAACGCATGAATTCCAAAGGTATTATTTAAAACATTTAAAATATTTTGTGTATATTCTTCATTAAAGTATATATACATTCTTGATCTATCTTTAATTATTTTTACATTAAAATCTTTTAATTTATTATGTAAATAGTTATCAAGTATATTAATAAACATTTTTCTATTATCTTTTTTAGTAGTTAATTCACCATATTTAATTAAAATTATATTTTCCATATCAATCACCTTAAAAAAATAAGCATATGCTTATTTTAATTATTTTCTTTTAAGAATTCTAAAGTTTTTCTAACTTCAAGTTCTGCTTTAAACATATCAATATTTTCCATTTCTTTTTCTAATTCTTCTTTAGTCATATTGTATTGTTTAGCAAGTTTTTCTAATTCTTCGTTTACTTCTTCATCTGTAACAGAAATGTTTTCTTTTTCTTTTATTTCTTCTAAAATGAATCTATATAAAACATGTCTATTTGCTTCTTCTTTCATTTGTTCTCTTAAGGCTTTTTCATCTGATTTAGTAATTTCATAGAAAAGGTCTAGAGAAATACCTTGCATTCTAAGTTGGCCTTCAAATCGTTCTACTAAAGCGTCAATTTCTTTTTCTACTAATTCTTCAGGAATTTCTACAGTAGTGTTTTCTGCTATTTTCTTTAGTAATTCATCTATATAAATATTTTCTGCTTCTTGTGTTTTGTTTGCTTTAATATTTTCTTCTATTTCTTTTTCTAGTTCTTCTTTAGAATTAACACCTTCCATACCTAAATCTTCAAAGAACTCTTCGTCCATTTCTCTGTTAACTTTTTCTTTTATTTCATTAACTTTTACTTTAAATACAGCGTCTTGTCCTTTTAAATCTTCAGCATTGTAATCTTCTGGGAAAGTAACATTAATTTCTTTTTCTTCATCTTTTTTCATACCAATAATTTGTTCTTCAAAACCAGGTATAAATGTATTTGAGCCAATAGTAAGTGAGTAATTTTCTCCTTTACCACCTTCAAAAGCTACTCCATCTTTAAAGCCTTCAAAGTCGATAACTGCTACATTTCCTTCTTCAACAGTTCCTTCTTCTTTAATAGAATATTCGGCATATCTTTCTAGAAGATGACCTAATTCGTGTTGTATTTCTTCTTTGGTTACTTCTACTTTTTCTTTTTTAACTTTTAAACCAGTATATTTTTTAATATCAACTTCAGGCATAGTTGTAATTGTAAATACAAATACTACTTCTGTATCACTAAATGCTCTAAGTTCAACTTTAGGTTCTATAATTGGTCTTAAATCTTTGTTTTCTTTGAAAACTCTATCATATGCATCTGGTAATAAAATATCAATTGCATCCATATATAAAGCTTCTTTGCCTCTTTTTTTGAAATAAACGTCTTTAGGTACTTTACCTTTTCTAAATCCATCTAATTCAATATCTTTTTTCTTTTTATCAAATGCTTTATCTATTGCATTAGCAAATTCTTCTTTATTAAATTTAATTGTTATTTCATGTATATTTTTCTTTTCTTCCATAATCTATCTCCTTCTTTTTCTAATATTATACAATAAGAGTTATATTTAATCAAGAAAATTTTTCATTAAATTTTTTATTATTTATCTCTAATTGTAGAATTAAATTTATTATTTACTTTATCTATAATGTTTCTAAATAAAGTATCTACTTCTTCATCTGTTAGGGTTTTCTCTTCACTATTAAAAGTTAAAGAATATGCAATTGATTTTTTATCATTATCTATTTTGTCTCCAGTATAAACATCAAATACTTTAATGTTAGTTAAAAGTCTACCTCCAACTCTTTTAATTTCTTCTAAAACAGTATCAGAAGTAATATTTTTGTCTATGATAAATGCTACATCTTTATTTATGCTTGGGTAAATAGAAACTTCTTTATATTTAATGTTTTTAATAGGTTTATCTAGTTTAGTAAGTGATAATTCGCATACATATATGTCATCTTTGCTTATGCTTGGATGAAGTTTTCCAATAATACCTATTTCTTCTCTATCAAGTAGTATTTTTGCACTTATACCAGGGTGTAAATCATCTATTTTATCTTTTATAAAATGATATCTATTCTTATATCCTAAATATTCTAATAAGTTTTCAATAATACCTTTTAGTACATAGAAATCACATTCTATTTTATTAGTATTCCATGAAGTATCTATATAGTTGCCTTTGATTAAAATTGCAACTTTCATATTTTCATTATAATTAATATCATAAGTTTTGCTTATTTCATATATTAAAATATCTTTTATATTTCTTTTATTATTATATTTATATATATTAATTAATGATGGAATAATTGAGGTTCTAACTACTTTTTTATCATTACTCATTGGATTGGGTAAGATAATGTTAGTCATTTTGTCATAATTAAATAATTTTGAATCTTCTAGGGAAGTTAAAGTATAAGTTTTACATTCATTTAATCCTAGAGATTGTAATCTTTTTGAAACATTTCTTTTTAATAATACTTCTTTACTATATTCTCCTTTTTTAATAGGTACTTTAGGAAGAGTGCTAACTAAATTATGGTATCCATATAATCTACCTATTTCTTCGGCGATATCGTTAATATTTGGATCTATATCAAGTCTTCTGTTAGGAATAGTAACTATAAATGAGTTGTTTTTATATTCATAAGTAAAGTTAAGTTTTTCTAAATTTTCTTTTACTATATCATCTGTTAATGTAATACCTAGTAATTTGTTTATTTCTTCTGTTTTAAATTCTACTTCTTTTTTGGTTTTATCTATTTTATCATAAATCAATGTATTATTTACTACTGTTGCATCTGCATATTTAGTTAATAAGTCACAAGCTCTGTCAATAGCCATAGTGGTATATTCGTAGTTTAAGCCTTTTCCATATCTAGTTGAAGCTTCGCTTTTTAAATTAAGTCTTTCAGATGTAGTTCTGATTGAAACACTATCGAAAATAGCACTTTCTATAACTAAATCTTTAGTATTTTCATCTACTTTAGTGTTATCACCACCCATAACTCCTGCTAGTGCAACTATTTTTGTACCATCAGTTATTACTATATCATTGGTATTAAGTGTTCTAGTTATTCCATCTAAAGTTGTTATTTTTTCATTTTCTTTAGCATTTCTTACTATAATCTTATTACCTAGCTTTTCTCTATCAAAAAAATGAAGTGGTTGTCCGTATTCTAGCATAACATAATTAGAAATATCAACAACGTTGTTAATTGAACGCATTCCTACGCTTTCTAAACGTTTTTTGATAAAATCTGGACTTTCTTTTATTTTTATGTTTTTTACTATTCTTGAAGTATAATAAGGGCATTTTTCTGTATCAACATTTATTGTTAATAAGTCGTTAATGTCTTCTTCGTTAGTTTTTAAAACAACTTTTGGTAATTTTACTTCTCTATTTATAATTGACGCTACTTCATAGGCAAAGCCAATATGATAATAGCAATCATTATTACGATGTTTATGAATATCTAATTCATATACTGTATCGTCATATCCTAAGTATTTAATTGCGTCTACTCCAAGTGGAGCATTTTCTTCTACTTCATATATGCCTTTGCTATAGTTTTCTTCTGTTTTTTCTTCTAAGCCTAGTTCATATAGGGCACATAGCATGCCGTTAGATACTTGTCCTCTGATAGTGCTTTTTTTTATTTCAAAGTTACCAGGTAAAATTGCTCCAGGAAGTGCTACTAAAACTTTTAAACCTTCTCTTACATTTGGGGCACCACATACTATGTCAAGTATGTCGTTTCCTATATCAACTTTACATATATGTAAATGGTCGCTATCGGGGTGAGAAGCGCAAGATACAACTTGACCTATTACGATGTTATTAATTGATTTTGTAATTATTTTTTCTATGTTTACGCCTTGTTTTGTTATTTTTTCTGCTAATTCTTTTAAATCTAAATCATCTATTTTTGCATAGTCATTTAAAAAGTTTGTGCTTATCATTAATTATCCCTCCTATCAAAGTTTTTAATTTCTCTTAAATCTGTGTTATAAAAAGTTCTGATATCTTTAATGCCATATTTTAACATAGCTAAACGTTCAAGGCCGAAGCCAAAGGCAAAGCCAGACCATTTTTTAGGATCGTAGTTACAGTTTCTTAATACGTTTGGATGAACCATGCCTGCTCCTGCTACTGTAATCCAACCAGTATTTTTACATATATTGCAACCTTTTCCTTTGCAATTAAAGCATGATATATCTACTTCAACTGAAGGTTCTGTAAATTGATAATAGCTAGGTCTAAAGCGTGTTTCTATGTCGCTTCCAAATAGTTTTTTACATACTATATCAATAGTGCCTTTTAAATCTGATAAGCTAATATCTTTATCTACAAGTAAGCCTTCAACTTGCATAAATTGATGTGAATGGGTTGCGTCATCATCATCTCTACGATAAGTTTTACCGGGACATATCATTCTAACTGGGGTATTGCCTTCTTTTTTTAGCATTTCTCTTACTTGTACTGGAGATGTTTGACTTCTTAAAAGTATTTTTTCATCTTCAATATAAAATGTATCTTGCGCGTCTCTAGCAGGGTGTCCTTTTGGTATATTTAATAATTCAAAGTTATATTTGTCTTCTTCTATTTCAGGACCATCTACTACATCATAACCCATGCTTATAAATAACTCTTCAAGTTCAAGAGATATTTTTTCTAGTATATTTGGGGCGCCAAATTTAATTAAAGTGCTAGGTAAAGATATATCTATACTTTCGCTTTCTAATTTTTTATTTAGGGCTTCTTCTTCAAATGTTTTTCTTTTGCTTTCATAATTATCTAAAAAGGTAGTTTTTAATTCATTAACTTGCATTCCATATTCTTTTTTCTTGCTTACTTCAATATCTTTCATTTTACTAGATAAATCAGTAATAATGCCTTTTTTACCTAAGTATAATACTTTTAATTCATTTAGTTCTTCCAAAGAATTAACATTTTCTAATTTTTTTAACATTTCATTTTTAATTTCTAACATATTATAAAATCTCCTTTAACTCATCTAATTTATTAATTATTTTAAAGCCATCTTCTTTTATATTTTTATTTTTATAATTATATAATATAGAGGTAATTCCTACTTCTAAGGCTCCTTTTATATCAGTTTCAAAGTTATCTCCAATCATAATGGAGTTTTTAAATTCTTCTTTTTTTACTACTTTTAAGAATGCTTTGTTATGGGGTTTCATGTAGCCTTCGCCACCTTCTACTTTTTTAAAATATTTATATATTCCAGCATTTTTTAGTCTACCTATTTGACAGTTTGTAAACCAGTTGCTAAGTATGTATAGTTCATATTTACTAGATAAATATTCTAGTGTTGAGATTAGTTCATCGCTTGCTTTTCTGGTACAAAATTCTTGTTTTTTTAGTAGAATATCTAGGAAGTTAATATCAAAGTTTGTAGAACAGTTATCATTAATATAGGTAAGTAGTTTTTCTTTTGTTAAGTAATTATTTGTTTTTTCATAATTATCTATATAATAATTTATTTTGTTACCTAATTCTTTATTATGAATGTTATATAAAGATAGGGTTTCAAAAAGGGCGTTGTTAAATTCTTCTTCCCAAAAAATTAAGGTGTTATCTAAATCAAATATAATTTTTTTCATATTCCTCCCAAATAAAAAAGGTGCTCCAAAGGACGAACAAGTCGTGGTACCACCTTATTTTTTTACTCAAAACTTTTAACGAAGTTACCCGTAATTGCTAAAGAGTGAATTCGTAAGATATCCTTTAAAGTTTTCACCAACCACTTCTTCTCTAATAAATTACTATCTTATTACTATGTTCTTATTGTTGCAATTTCTTCATTATAATAACACATTTTTTTAAAATATGCTAGTGTTTTTCTGATATTTGTTTAAATCAAAAAAGGTGTTTAATATAACAGCCTTTATAATTACTTTTAAAATAAATTTTTTTCTATACGTTCACATGTTCTTTTTGGACTTTCAACCAACATAGTGTATAAATTATTATGGTTTCTAAGTTCTCTAATTAAATCTATTTCTTCGTTAGTCATCATAAGTCCATAATTAGTATCACTTTCTGATATAACATACTCATCATTACCGATTAAATATTCTAGAGGTGTGTTTAACTTTTTAGAAAGCAATATTAAATTTTTCGTACTTGGTTTCTTTATATCTTTTTCCCAATAGCAAACTGTAACTTTAGATACATCAAGCATACGTGCTAAGTCATCTTGAGTTAACTTTTGTTTTTTTCTTGCTTCTTTTATTCTTTTACCTAAAACCATTTTTTGCACCTTCCTTTATAGAAATATTATAAGAAATTATTGCGCAAAAAATGTCATAGTTAATCGAAAATTAAACTTTTTGTTAGTGGTTTACTGAAAAAATGAGAAATTTATAGCTTATTTTTCTCATTTAATTGGGATATAGTTCTATATTTTTAATATT
>CAYWQZ010000011.1:0-12428 GCA_964460565.1 uncultured Mycoplasma sp. | reverse complement strand
AAGTTCCGTGCCACTACAAGTAACATTACCTGTATCTTTATCTATTGTTCTATTACCAAAACAAAATGCAGGATGAGTATATGTAGCACCATTTACAGTCGAAGCAGTACCTCCATAAGAATATGTATTACCTTCTATTTCAATAGGTTTTTCTATAGTTTTATCTTTATAATAACAAACTTCTGAAGTTCCATTAGAAGTATCATCATTACAATACACAGTACCTTCTGGAGTAGTAGTATTCTCAAAATGAATTTCAATTTGTTTTATTGGTTTAGCTGTATTACCGTCAGCATTATAATTAAAAACTGTATAGTTATATCTAGGTATCCAAACCCACATAGTATTTATGTCTGATTCTTCTACCTTTGTTTCATCATTTGCAATAACATAACCATCTGAATCAAAATACTTTTCTCTAGCAGTTTCCTTTATTGTTACTGCATTAGCCCATTTTGCTTCATCATAATCATACCACTGACTATCATTTTCAGAAGTTACTTTAATTGTTCCATCAGCCTCATACTTTACTGGCAATAAATAATTTGTTAAAGTAGGTTTATTTGGCTCAATTGGTTTTTCATAATTTAATAAACTAGTTGCATAACCACTTTTAGTTTTTAAAATAATTCTATATTGCTCATTAGTAGTGATTTGAGTAAAATGTGTTGATAAATATTTAATATATTTTTTTAAATCATCACTTATATTTTTAACACTTTCTTCATTATTTTTTACTTGTTCTTTTAAATCTGTAATATTGTTGCTAGTCACTATCATTTCTTCAATTTCTAAAGAAGCTGCTATTTTACTACAATTATCATTATTTGAAGAAGAAATACATTTTGATCCATCATAAACTATATTATATGTACGATTATTATTAAAATCATTATCAGAAAATTTATCATTATAAAGCTGCCTCATATAATATGTAGCATATAAACTTTCTAAATCATTATAAGCAACTCTTCTTTCAAATTCTGCAGTAGTTGGAAAAAAATTAGAATAAACCGTAACAAATATAACCATTATTACTACTGTTACCGCTAAAATCTCAGCAATTGCAAAACCCTTTTTATTATTTTTTTTCAAAATTTATCACCTACTCTTGATTATCTTACTTTTTTATTATATAATAAATTAAGAATAAATACTAGAGATTTTTAGTAAAAAAATAAAAAGGGGCAAAATAATATGAAAGAATATGATTTTTTAACTACGCCAATTGTAGATATCGTTAATAATATTATCATAGATGCAGTTAATCTAAATGCAAGTGATATTCATTTTGATTGTTCAGAAAAATTCTTAAAAATTAGAGTTCGTGTTGATGGTGAACTACGTGATTATTCTATCGTAGACAATAGATATAAAAGAAATTTAATAACAAGAATTAAATTATTATCTGGAATGAATATTACTGAATCTCGTCTTCCACAAGATGGTGCAATCAAAGGTAATATAAGTGGAAGAGATTTAGATATGCGTGTATCTTGCTTGCCTACTATCTTTGGAGAAAAAGTTGTTATAAGAATTTTAGATTACACAATGAGTTTAAAAGGTGTAGAATCTCTTGGATTTACTAAAGAAAACTATGAACTTATTTTAAAAATGCTTGCTAATCCAAACGGTATTATTCTTGTTACTGGTGCAACTGGTTCAGGTAAAAGTACTACCACATATGCAATGCTTCAAAGACTAAATAGCGAAGATCGAAACATAATAACTGTTGAAGATCCCGTTGAAATGAATATCGAAGGTATTAATCAAGTACAAGTTAATTCTGAAATAGGTTTAGATTTTGCTAATGTTTTAAGATCAATATTAAGACAAGATCCGAATGTTATCTTAATCGGAGAAATTCGTGATACAGAAACAGCACAAATAGCAATTCGTTCTTCTATTACAGGACACCTTGTTTTATCAACACTACATACCAATAACTCACTTACTTCAATTGAAAGATTACTTGATATGGACGTTGAAAGATATTTACTTTCTGCTTCATTAAAAGGAATTGTATCACAAAACTTAGCAAAAAAACTATGTCAAAAATGTAAGAAAAAACGTCCTACTACTGAAGCAGAAAAAAGATTATTTAAAAAACAACTTAATATGGAAGTTAATGAAATATATGAACATTCTAGTTGTCCTGAATGTAGAAACGGTTATAAAGGCAGAGTTGCTATCCAAGAAGTTTTACTATTAAATGATGAAATAAGAGACGCAATTAACGATAGCATGAAACGTTCTAAATTAAGAGACCTTATTTATGGACGTGGTGTTAAAACACTACTTCAAGATGGACTAATTAAAGTTGTCGAAGGCACTACTTCACTTGATGAAGTATTAAGAATTGTTGATGCCGAAAGTGATAGCTCTATTTATGGTAAAGATGAAGATGAAGAAAAAACATCTAATGAAAATACCCTAAAAGAAAATAAGCAAGAAATAAACGATAATCAAATTACTCCAAACCCAACTTCTATATTTAATGATAAAAGATCTCTAGTAAATGAAACTAATTTACCAAATAATACTGAAATAAAACCTATAACAAGTGAAGTTAAACTACCAAATGCCGAAATAACCTCACCAAAGCCTGTTAATAATTTTAATAATATAATTTACTCTAATAGTGTTAATGATAATATAAATAATAATGAAGATAGTATTAAGCCTATCAATATCAACAATCCAAGTATTAAACCTATTGAAAATACTAATAATTTATATATGAATAACAATATTAACAATAATGTTGATGACTATACAAATAATAATAATAATAATACAAATAGTGTTAATAATTTAATAGATAGTATACTGAATAAAAAGGATGATATTTCTAATACAGTAAGTTATCCTAAAGTAGTTACTGCAGATAAACTACTTGAAAAAGATGATAATTTAGAAAATACTCAAGATATATTTGCTAGTTTATGGAATGATAACAAAACATCTAATGAAAATAACGATTATATTACTATGAATGATGTAAAACCTACTACAAATATAAATAATGATATTAGTATTAATCCTAACACTAATGTTAATAAAAGTAATTACACTGATGACTTATTAAACTTAATTAATAGTAATTTAAATAATAATTAAAAGATCAAATTATCCAAAACTTGATCTTTTTTTTTTATAATCTAAAAAACTTATCTACTTTTTATTCAAAACTTCCTTCAAATTTAAAGAAGCATTATAAATATCCTTCTTAACAAGCTTACTTTCCCTTTCTTTAAGTAAATTAACACTTTCCTTCAAAGAAACACCTTCTTTTACCATTATATCAATTAACTTAGCCTCAATAGATAAACTATCAGTCTCCTCCTCAAAATCACATTTTCCCTTTTCTATTACTAAAGTATATTCCCCTAACTCAGCTTTAGAATTATCATTTAACTCACTTAATACCTTATCTATACTACCATAATAATTTTTTTCATGTAACTTAGTTAAATCAGACGATAAACTTACCATAACATTACCTAAATTATTATACAAATAATCTAAAGTATTAATTATCCTCTTTGGAGATTCATAAAACACAAAAGTACTTACATCACTTTTCTTAATACACTCTACTAACTTAACCTTATCCTTATTTTCCCTAGGAAAAAAACCATAAAAAGTAAAACTATCCGTATTTAACCCACTTACAGATAAAGCAGTTATTATCGCAGATATTCCTCCAATACCCACTACCTCAATACCACTTTCCTTAGCTTCTTTTATTAAAATATAACCAGGATCAGAAATACAAGGAGTTCCTGCATCAGTAATTATAGCAATATCTTTTCTTTCCAATTCCTTAATAATTTCCAAACACTTCTCACGTTCATTAAATTTATGATAAGTAGCTAACTTATTCTTAATACCAAAATAATTTAATAACTTTATACTAACTCTAGTATCCTCACATAAAATTAAATCAACACTTTTCAAAGTATCAAGCGCTCTTTTTGATATATCTCCTAAATTACCTATTGGAGTAGCAACTACATATAACTTACCCATTTTATTCATCCTTTCCTATCTCTCTTTTAAGTTCATCCAAAATATTTAATGCCTCAATTGGGGTAATCTCCAAAATATTAATTTCTTTTAACCTTTTCTCTATCTTATTTTCTTTCTTACTATCAAAATCTAAAAACAAACTCGTCTGAGTATAAACCTCTTTCTTCTCCTTCACATTCTCATACATACTTAATATTTCTTTAGCCCTCTCAGTAATTTCCTTAGGCAAATTTACTAAAGAAGCAACATGAATACCATAACTCTTATCTACTGCTCCTTGCATTACTTTATGTAAAAACACAATACTATCTTTTTCCTCTTTAGCACTTACATGAACATTCTTCAAATTCCTTAAATTCTTATCTAAACTAGTAAGTTCATGATAATGTGTCGAAAACAAAGTCTTAGCCTTTATATGATCATGTATATACTCTAAAATAGCCTCCGCAAGTGACATACCATCATATGTTGCAGTACCTCTACCTAATTCATCAAATAAAATCAAACTATTCTCTGTTGCATTCATAATAGCATTATTTGCTTCTTTCATTTCTACCATAAAAGTAGATTCTCCACTTACCAAATCATCACTAGCACCAATCCTAGTAAATATTTTATCAAAAATAGGTAAAACCGCCTCTTTACAAGGAACAAACGAACCTATCTGAGCCATTATTCCAATTATTGCAAGCATTCTCATATAAGTAGATTTACCACTCATATTTGGACCAGTAATCAAAAGTACATTAGTTTTTTCATCCATAATAACATCATTAGGAACATATTCCTTTTTAGATACCTTTTCAATAACCGGATGTCTACCACCTTTTATATAAATACTTCTTTTATCAGTTAAAGTAGGTCTTACATAATTATTATTCTCAGCACAAACTGCAAAAGAAAGTAAAACATCAATCTCACTAATAACTAAAGACACTTCTTGTAACTTAGAAATATAATTTCTAACCTTATCCCTAATTTCAATAAATAAATCATACTCCAATGCCATACTTTTCTCTTCTGCATTTAATATTAAATCTTCTTTTTCCTTCAAAGCACTAGTTACATACCTTTCAGCATTTGCCAAAGTCTGCTTTCTCACATACCCATATTCATCTTTTATATCCTTAACACTACCTTTAGGTACTTCAATAAAATAACCAAAAACTCTATTAAAACCTACTTTTAAATTCTTAATACCAGTCTTCTCTTTCTCCTCCTGTTCTAACTTCAAAATAAAATCTTTCCCCCCAGAAGATAACAATTTCAAATCATCAAGTTCCTTATTATAACCACTCTTAATAATATTACCCTCTTTTACCGTAACAGGAGCATCTTCATTTATTGAACTATCAAGCAAATTATATAACTCATCAAAAGTTTCAATATCCCTATCATACTTAATCTTATTAAGTATTTCCTTCATACTAGGAAGAACTTTCAAAGAATTCTTTAACTGAATTAAATCCCTAGCATTCAAATTACCATAACTAATTCTTCCACATAACCTTTCTAAATCATATACTTCATCAAGTAAATTTCTAAGTTCCTCTTTTAATATAAACTCAGTTAAAAATATTGAAATATAATTATATCTTCTTTCTATTTCAACTCTATCCCTCAAAGGATTCTCAATATAATACTTTAAAGTTCTAGAACCCATCGCTGTCTTAGTTTTATCTAATAACCAAAGTAAAGAATAAGTCCTTTCCTTTAACCTTAAAGTTTCAACTAACTCAAGATTTCTTTTAGAATGCACATCAATTTCTAATACTTTCTTATCATCTTTCACTTTAGCAGGTTTAAAATGCGATAAATTTCCAATCTTTGTTTCAGACAAATAACTAAGTAAATGTTTTAAAGAAGTCACAAGACGCATATCTTTTACACTTTCATATACATTAACATATTTATTTTCCAATAAATCATCACTAATAGTTACAGATATACCATAATTTTCCCTTATTAAATTTAAAACACTACGATCAAATTTATTATTAACAATTAACTCTTTTATATTTAACTTTAAAACCTCATTTATTAATTTTTCATTATTATAATCTAACAACTTAGTATAAAAATCCCCAGTTGAAATATCAGCATAACTAAACGCATAACAATGAGTAAAATCATAAATACTACCTATATAATTATTATCATTTTCATCTAATGCTGATTGTTCCATTAAAGTACCTTTAGTAATAACCTGAGTAATACCTCTTTCAACTAAACCACTCTTATTAGGAGGTGACAATTGCTCACATATTGCTACTTTATATCCTTTATTAACAAGTTTTTCTATATAACTAAAACAAGAATGATATGGAACTCCACACATCGGAACCCTTTCATCTAAACCACAATTTCTTCCAGTTAAAGTTATTTCAAGTTCTTTAGAAGCTGTTAAAGCA
The DNA here is from genome assembly GCA_964460565.1 of uncultured Mycoplasma sp. Taxonomy (GTDB): domain Bacteria; phylum Bacillota_I; class Bacilli_A; order RF39; family UBA660; genus HGM10836. The sequence goes on along the minus strand of CAYWQZ010000011.1, from coordinate 5,985 downwards.
TCTTCAAAAAACATTTCATAAAAATCCCCAAGACGATAAAATAAAAGTGCATCTTCGTACTTATCTTTTGTTATCATATACTGTGCCATCATTGGAGCAAGTTTTGTTCTATCTACTTCACTACGTTTCATACATCTCACCTAAAAAATATTATAAAGCAAATAACAAAATATTTCAAAACTTTTTAACAATTTTATAACAAAAAGACTACCTACAATCGTAAGTAATCTCTTGAAAGAATATCTTTCTATTCTAGATAATATAAATATTCATCTTTTTTCAAATAAATATAATAATATCCATCTTTGGGTGCGATAAATTTAATTAATTTTTCAGAAATATCATCTTTTTTTATTTCTTCCTTGACATCTATTTTTTCATAATACTTAACTTCTTCTGTTTTTGCAATCCACATATCAGACGCTATTTTATACCATACATAATTATCCTTTTCTTTTACTTCCAATACATCATATATACCATAATCAATATAACCTAATACAGTAGCACTTAAACCATAACTTTTTCTACACCTTAATTTTTCTTTAATAACTTCAACTTGATTCTTCAAAGTATCCTTATTTTTCTTTACTTTACTACCTACAATACGAACTACTTTAGAACTTGTTTTACTATTAGTCTTTTGGTCTTCAAAAAGATAACAATAAGAAAGTGGATTTACAACATATTTAGTTCTATCATTCCAATTAAACTTATAATTCTTCGGACACTTCCATAATTCAAAATGTAAATGAGGTCCAGTAGACTGTCCAGTTGTTCCCATATTTCCTACTTTATCTCCTTGTTTTACTATATCACCAATATTTAAACTTGACGCTTTATTCATATGTAAATATCTATGTAAATACCTTACACCATCTTTATCAGTTTGAATCCATAAATAATTACCTGCACTTGAATTAAAACCTTTGCCAATTACTACTCCATCATTCATTGAATAAATTGCTACATTTGGCCCACCTTCAGTTGACGACCACCCTAAATCAACCCCATAGTGATACCTATTATTATCTTTCCCAAAGGGAGTGGTAATTGCTACATATTTTAAAGGCAGTTTATTATACTTACTCATTATTACTCCTGATATTATTATCTGTTTCAATAGATACATTACCTTTTAAACTAGAATATGACTTAAATATTTTATCCTCAAATGTTGTATAAATTGTTCCTGCTCCTACCCATGAAATTATTCCTACCCATAAAGCTTCCATAAAATTACAATTACTAAAAGTAAGAGCAAAGAAAGTTCCAATTATCATAGATATAATAAAACTCAAACCACATAAATGTTTCTTACTATTTAAACACTCTTTTACTTTTTGTATTATCGCACTTGACACTACAGAACTTGATAATGCTACAACTAAAACACTTTTAATTAATTCATCATTTAACATTTTATCCCCTCCTGATATATTGTATTAAAATATAAAAAAATGAAATAGTTAAGATTATACAAGATATAAAAAATTATTTCTATTAACTTAATTTATACAAAAAATATAACTAAATAAAAACTTTAAACCCGATTATTAATAAAATAAATAACTATAAATCTAAAAAAGAAACTAAAGAAAAAAAATATTTCTTACACTTCTTACAAAAAACATCAACATCACCCGTTGTATAAACTAAAACACTTCCTTCAGAATCATTACTTAAATTAACAAAAGAAGAAACCTCATCACTACTAGAAACAATCAATGCATTACTATACTTCTTTATAATATCTAAAACAAGTTTATAATGAGTACACCCTAAAACAATTATATCAATATCTTTATAATAAGATAAATAATCTTTAACTTTTTCTTCCAAATAAGGGCTTTCAGTTTCAATTAAAAAAGCAAGATCAGTAGCAACTTGAAAAACTTTATTATTAGAATTTCTTTCTATTTCATTTTTATATACTAAAGAATTAACAGTGTTTAAAGTTGCTAAAACAAGTACATTTTTATTATCATACTCTAAAACTTTACTTATCGTACTTTCAATAACTCCAACTATATTTACTTCACTATATTTTCTCTTTAAATCCTCTAAAATTAAAGAAGACAAAGTATTACACGCAATAACAATAGTATCCACATTAATAGAAAGAAAAAAAGAAATAATCTTACTAGCACAACTCAAAAGTTCTTCTTTACTCTTCTCTCCATAAGGAAAATTTTTAGAATCAGAAACAAAAATATAATCATTATTTGGATACTTCTCTAAAAAATTATTTAAAACAGTAAGTCCCCCAAGTCCAGAATCAAAAATTCCTATTTTACTCAATATATATCACCAATTAAATATATGAAAAATAATAATATATATTAATTAAATATTATCTAAATTCTTTTTATTTATACAAAACACAGCATATAAAGGTACAGACTTTATATTATTTTTAAAACCAAAATTCTTCGTTGAAACTCTTATAGCATATTTAGGCTTAAATTCCTTCATATAATTATTTAAACTCCTAGATTTAGTATGATTGCTTGTCTTTACTTCAAAAGGAATAATTAAACCATTTTCAGATTGTAAAATAAAATCTATTTTACTTTCAAAATCATTTTTCCAATAATTTAAATTCAAATTATTATATTTTAATGAACTTGATACATAATTTTCAGTAAGCATACCTATCATCATTTCATTTACTGCTTCTCTATTCTTAATTAAATAAATTGGAAACTCACTTAAATTAGTTAATAAACCTACATCGTTCATATATAATTTAAAAGATTCTATTTCTTCATACATTTTTAAAGGAATTCCAATTTTTGTTTTAACACATTTATTAACAATTCCTGCATTAACAAGAAAATCAATTGAATCACCAAATATTACACTAGTACCGCCTTTTTGTACTAACTTATACTGAAACTTCTTATTATCCTTAGCAAGTTGTACTGGTATCGAATCAAAAGTTGCAATTATTTTTGGAGCATTAGAAGGCTCACTATATTTCGTTATATCATTCTTATAAGATTCTATAATGTCTCTTTGATAATCAATAGCATTTATAATAGAATTAGTATTTATATACTCTTTTACAACTTCAGGCATACCACCAATAGACAAATAATCATAATACAAATCTAATGCTTTTTTATGTATTAAATCAGGCATCATTTTATTTTCATCATAACACTGTCTTATCTGATTAATTAGTAAATCATTATTAGTATTCATAAGAAATTCTTCAAATGACAAAGGATAAATAGTCAAAAAATCAACCTTCCCTACTGGAAAAGAAAATTCTTTTTTATTAACATGAACTCCAAGTAAACTTCCAGCACCAATTACATAATACTGAGGAGCATCTTCACAAAAATACTTAAGTGAAGTTAAAGCCCTTGTATTTTTTTGAATTTCATCAAAAAATATCAAAGTATTTTCCTTATCAATCACTTTATTAAAAACAATCTCTAAATTTTTAATAATATACTCCGGAGTAATATTCTCATCAATTATTTTCCCAACAATATCATTTGTTTCAAAATTCACATATATTACATCTTTAAAATATCTATTACCAAATTCTTTTACTAAATAAGTTTTCCCCACTTGCCTAGCGCCATATAATAATAATGGTTTTCTATTTTTACTATTCTTCCACTCTATTAAATCATTCATCGCTTTTCTTTCCATAATAAATCACCTATACATAGGTATACACTATAACTCCAAAAAAATCAATAATTTTCATACTTTTTTGGAGTTATAGCAAAAATATCTACTAAATTATAAATTTAATCACTCATTACTAAAATCAGAATATAATACATTAGAATTTAAAAAATGGAGGTTTTTTTATGAAAAAATATATCACTTTAATTGGTTGTATTTTAATACTTGCTTTTTTCACATTACTTTATACATTTGATATAAAGAAAAATAATAACAATAACTTAACTAAAGTAACTGTCGCAGAAGTAACCCATAGTGTTTTCTATGCTCCTCAGTATGTAGCACTTTCTAATGGTTACTTTGAAGAAGTTGGACTTGATGTTGAAGTAATTTTAACAAGTGGTGCCGATAATGTTATGGCAGCAGTTTTATCTGGAGATGTTGATATAGGTTTATCTGGTAGCGAAGCAACAATATATGTATATAATGGTGGAGAAAAAGATTATATCAAAACTTTCGCACAACTTACACAAAAAGATGGTTCCTTTATTATTTCAAGAGAAAAAATAGATAATTTCACTTTAAATGATTTAAAAGGGAAATACATTATTGGGGGCAGAATTGGTGGAATGCCTGAAATGACTCTAGAATGGGTACTAAAAAATAATAACATAATACCTAATAAAGATGTTACAATAGATACCAGCATCGCCTTTGCTTCTATGGCTAGTGCTTTCATCGGAGGAACAGGAGACTTTGTTTCACTATTTGAACCTTTAGCAACACAAGTAGTAAATCAAGGCTATGGTTATAAAGTAGCATCCCTAGGAGAACTAGGAGGAATAGTACCATATACTGCATATAATGCTAGAATAAGTTATATTGAAAACAACAAAGATATAATAAAAAATTTCACAAAAGCAATAGAAAAAGGTATAGAATTCGTTCACAATAACGATAGCGAAACTATTGCAAACGTTATACTAAAGCACTTCCCAGACACTTCTTTAAAAGACTTAACAAATTCAATAGAAAGTTACAAACAAAATGACAGTTGGCCTACCACTACAACATTTACTGAAGAATCATTCAATCACTTACAAGACATCGTAATAGAAGCAGGTCAATTAAAAGAAAAAGTTAGTTATAAAGATTTGATTTATGGAGAATAACATTTTAGAAGTTAAAAACTTAAACAAAATTTATCATGACAAAAATAGTGAAACACTAGCACTAGATAATATTAATTTTAATGTCAAAGATAAAGAATTCATTTCTATAGTAGGACCATCTGGCTGTGGAAAAAGTACTATTCTAGGAATAATTGCCAACATCATGAATAAATCAAGTGGAGATATCATCTTTAATAAAAAAGATCCAATTATTGGTTATATGCTACAGCAAGATGCACTATTTCCATGGAAAACAGTATATGAAAATTGCATACTTGGTTTAGAAATAAAAAAAATTGATACAAAAGAAAATAAAGATAGAGTATTAAAACTTTTAAATACTTACGGTTTAAAAGAATTTATAGATAAATATCCCGATAGCCTATCTGGTGGTATGCGTCAAAGAGTTGCTTGTATTTATTAAAGACACAACTATATCTTTTTAACTCTCAAATATCATATAAACTTAAAACTTATCATTATCTATTTTTAAATACTTACATAAATATTATTTGGTATTTTTTCCATTTAAATCGAGTAGAGAAAACTTTTTACTAAAATAGTAAATACTTTTCCCTCTCACACCACCGTACGTACCGTTCGGTATACGGCGGTTTAATTTGTAATAATATGTACTTTTAAGTAGTGGTCTAGTGAGTTTACCAGACCTCTTTTATTTAATCTTTCTTTAGATATTGCACTTTCAAGTACTCTTGTATGTGCTATATGATAATACCCTCTTCTTGAATTTGCTGTAACATAAGCGTCTCTATGTGATATTCCTAGTTTTCTAAGACAAGTATATCTTTTCTTTATCTTTTTCCATTGTTTCCAAATAATAACACGAAGTTTTCGTCTTATGTTTTTGTCAATCTTTATAAGTAACGATTTCATATCTGCAATTCTGAAATAGTTAACCCATCCATATATTAGTTGCTTAAGTTTAAGAAGTCTCTCATCTAAACTAATACTTCTACCTCTTATTAGTATACCGCGTAGTTTAGCCTTAAACTTTTGTACTGACTTAATATGTGGTTTAGGTCTCCATATGTTTTGATTAATCTTTTTATAAAACCCAAAACCTAGATACTTTATTTGATTAGGTCTTGCAATTTTACTCTTTTCTACATTTACTATAAGTCCTAATTTCTTTGTTATAAATGTAGTT
>CAYWQZ010000010.1:0-12685 GCA_964460565.1 uncultured Mycoplasma sp. | reverse complement strand
CTTTTACAACCATATTTGCGCCTTCTAATTCAGTTTTGGTTGTTATATCTTGTTTACTTATTTTTATTATAATTGGATCGTTAGTTATAGGAATTTCTATGTAATTTGAATCAAGTGTAATTGTAAGATCTTGATTTAGTTTTAAATATTCTGGCAAGTTAGAAGTTTCTTCTAAAATATATGTATCACGATATAAGTTATCTACAACTATTTCTCCATTTGTATCTGTTACAAGTTCTGGAACTGGTGTTCCATCTATATATGTTGCAAGCTCTCCAGAAGATTTATATAATTTAAATTTTACATTAGCAAGGGGTAAGTTAGTTTGTGAATCATATTTAATTATTTTAATCTTACCTGTTACTGGACTAGCACTAAGTGATAAATAAGCACTTTTGCTAAAAGTTTGGGTGTTGCTACCAGTTTTCCAAGCAACAAAACTTATTCTTTGACAATTATAACTTCTATATTGTGAAAGTATATTATATCTATAAAGACCAGGTACTAAATAATTACATGTAGTAGAATAACTGCCTGTAGCACTTAATGATATAGTTACATCTTCATTTACTTTTTCTCTTGGTATTTTTACATATAATGTAGTATTATTAATTTCTTTATTTAAAACATTATCTGTAGACGTTTTTGATGTAGTTACTATAAAACTATTATCTGATGAAGTTAAAGTGTATTTTTTTAGTGAACCACTTAATGTAACTTTTATTTCGGAAATATAATAATTATTTTCTAAAGTAAATTTATCTGTTACTTTTGATAAACTTATACTTGCACTAGAATCATCTTTAGCAGCTTTATTATTACTAGTACATGAGCCACTGCTATATAAGTATCTCTCACAAGAAAAAGAAGAATCACTATAACGCTGAATAAATCTAATTATATTATGGTATCCTGAAGTCCCAGAAGTTCCTGACTTATCTTTTTCATCTCCCCAACTATACCAACCATAATCAGTAAAAGCACAAGCAGGTCCTTCATATTTTACTGTATTATAATAATACATGTAGCCCTTACATATTTTTAAACTATGATCTAAACAAAAAACACGTTCTCCTTCGCTAGTACTCCATAATTCATTAATTGTGGGATCACTATAGTAATAATGGTTAGATCTATCTGTAACAGTTACTGAGCCTCCTATTGTAAGCGCATTTAATTTTGGTATAAACAACAAAAAACTTATTACTAAAAGTATTATAAACTTAATTTTTTTCATATAAGCACCCTATCCTTATTTATAAAATAATTATATAATAAAAGAATAGTTTTGTAAATAGATTTTAGTACCCATATCTTAATATTTCTATTTTAACATCATACTTTCTACCAAAGTTTATACATTCTTTTTCAGTTTTAAATAATAAATCAATCTGACTACTTTTATTATTACCTATACTAGAACCTCTATCTAGTACAATAACTAAAATATCATCATAATCATTAATATTTGATAATTTAATAATTGTACCAAACTTGTATTTTTTATCTGCTGCGACAATACGTACTTTACCATACTCTTTATCTTTATAATAGATAGTATTTCTAACATCATACCCACTAGAAGTTATACCAATACACCCATAACAATAAGGGGAATATGCTGTTACTACTCCGTTAAAACTTTCTAATACTTCTACTTCTTTTATTTCATTTTTTATTAATTTTTCTAAATATTTATAATTTTCTTTATATACATAATTAAAAGTTTGTTTATCTATTTTAATATTAAATAAAATAATAGATATAAAAATAAAAAATAATATAAATTTAATAAATAACTTCTTCATAAAAATCACAGTTATTTATATTAACATAAAAAATAATAAAAAAAATTAGTAATTATTGGTAATTACTATTTCTTTGAAAATAATATATTTGCTACTAAAATTATTACTATTACGAATAAACCTCCAATTATATAGTTTAAATTATTAGATGTATTTTTATTATCATTAATAATTGCTAAAGTATTAGGGTTTTCATTTATAATAGCAAGTGTTTTAAATAATATGTTAAACATACTAACCTCTATAAGGGAAGAAATTGTATTAAACATATTACTATGTTATACATCATTCTAGGTAATATAATATATAATATATTATCTTTTTTAATAAATATAAAGGAAGCAAATATACTATTTAATAAAGTTGATATAGCAAGTATAAACTCTGGTAAACTAGGATTTAATAATGAAACCTGAAAATACCAAGATACTAATGAACTTACTATAATAAATATTATATTATTATTTATAACATCTCTTAAACTTTTTCTAAAAACTAATTCTTCAACAAAGGGAGTAAAAATACATGTGAAAAATATAACAAATAAGGTGCCAGTAGGAAATATTTTAAATAATGAAAATATTGTTTGACTACTTGCATCTACATTAAAATCAATATTTGTATTTTGTTCTACTATATTTAATATAATATTACTTAATACTGTTGAAATTAAGAAAAAAATAACAAAATACAATAATAAACTTTTAATTTTCTTTTTATCTTTTTTTAATTCTTTATAATATTTTTTTAAATCTTTATAATATATAAATATAATAATAATTAAAAATATAAGATAAGATAGAAAATTAATAAAAGAAAGTTTAGTACTACTAAATTTTAATAAAAATATAAAATATATTAATAAAACAAATAAAGTTAATAATAATTTTTTAGTTTTTTCTTTCATAATTACACCTCTAGTTTAATTATAAGGTTAAATATTATTTTTGAAAAGAAAAAACATAATAAAAAGAGTTTTTTTACGTAAAACTCTTTTAATGGTTATATTTTCTTACCACCAAACAAACCATTTTCTCCAGCCTTTCATGTTTTTACCTCCTTTCTTTAAATAAGTTATTTTCTTACCACCATCTAAACCATTTTCTCCAACCTGTCATGATTTTACCTCCTTTCATAAACGTACTGCTTCACTTACATTATAGCACTTACTTTAAAAAATAGCACTAATATTTTTACGCAAATTTTAAAAATATATTTATTTTACATAAAACAAAAAAATAAGAATAATTCTTATTTTTCGTATACACTAGCTTGTTTTTTATCTCTTCCAAGTCTTTCGTATTTTACAACACCATCTATTTTACTATATAAAGTATGGTCATTTCCTATTCCAACATTTACCCCTGGATAAATTTTTGTTCCTCTTTGACGATAAATAATAGCACCTGCTTTAGCAGTTTGTCCGTCAGCAAGTTTAGCGCCTAATCTACGTCCAGCAGAGTCTCTTCCGTTAGTTGAAGATCCACCACCTTTTTTATGAGCAAATAATTGGATATTTAATCTCATCATAAATATTCCTCCTATAAAAATTTAATGTTTTTGGGATAGTCTTTTTCTAATTCTAATAACATATTAATCATATTATTAATTAATTTATTAGTAACTATATCATCTTTTATGACTTTAATAGTAAGTCCATTTTTTTCTTCGTAATTAATACTTTTATCATCAATAGATAAAATAGCGTTTATTGTAGTAATAACTATACTACTTACAGAAGCACAAACTATGTCTTTACCATAATCATCATATAAAGCATGTCCCGAAAGTATGATTTCTTTAATTTTTTTGTTTTCTTTTTTTACTTCTACTCTAATCATAATTAACCAATTTTAGTAATTTCTAACTTAGTATATGGTTGTCTATGTCCTTGAGTTTTACGAGTACTCTTCTTTTTGTTTACATATTTAAAGATTCTAATTTTCTTATTTTTTCCATGTTTTAGAACTTTACCTGTAACTTTAGCACCTTCTACATAAGGATTACCAACAGCACCATCTAGCATTAATACTTTATCAAATGTAACAGTTTTGTTTTCTTCTACATCTAATTTTTCTACATAAATTATAGATTTTTCTTCAACTAAGTATTGTTTGCCACCAGTTTCAATAATAGCTTTCATATATACCTCCTTTATACCTAAGACTCACTCTTAAGGTACTTGAAATTCAAGTTTGTAACCTTTTTGATGTGGTTTAAAGCAAAATAAGGCTTTAAACAAGATAAATTATACAATAAAAATCTATGATAGTCAAATAAAATTTCACTTTTATGCATTTTTTTATGATTAATAAATTTATTACTCAATTAAAAAGATAAACTATTTATTTTAAGTTTATCTTAAATTATCTATATTTTTTCAAAAGATAGTTCTATTATTTTATCTATTAATTCTGAATAAGAAATATTATTTTGATTCATTAAATATGGAAACATACTAATATTTGTAAAACCTGGCATAGTATTTATTTCATTTAAATAAATGTTATTTTGACTATCTAATAAAAAATCTATTCTTGATAAAACTTTACATTCTAATTCTTTATATGCACGTTTAGCATATTCTTTTATTTTATTTTTTATACTATCTTCTAGAGAACTAATTTTTGTTATTGAATTACTATTATATTTAGCATCATATGTATAAAAAATATCATTAGTTATAATTTCTCCAATATCTGATACAATAAGATTATTATTACCTATAATTGCTACTTCTAGTTCTTTACCATCAATATATTTTTCTATTAGTACTTTTTTATCATATTTTAAAGCTTCTTTTATAGCTATATCTAAATTATTTTTATTTAAGCATTTACTTATACCAATACTACTACCACCACTTGCAGGTTTAATAAAGCATGGAAAACCAATTTTTTCTTCTATTTCTTTGGTTAGTTTGTCTAAGTCATAATCATTATAAATATAAATATAAGGACTATTAGGTATTTTTGCTTTATCAAGTATTTTTTTAGTCATAACTTTATCCATACATATAGCACTAGTTAAAAGATTAGAACCAACATAAGGAATATTTAGTATCTCAAACATTCCTTGTAATTTACCATCTTCTACATAAGAACCATGCATTACAGGAAATACTAAATCATATTCTTTTAAATCTATGTAAGTTGCTTTAATTAAATCATTTAATATGAAGTTATTAGTTTTAAAAATTTGGTTTTGTCTATCTAAGTAGTATAAAGATACATCATATTTATTTTTATCTATGTTATCATATACACTTTTAGCACTTTTAATACTTACTTCATGTTCGTTACTATTACCTCCATATATGATTGCTATTTTTTTCATATTCTCTCCTTTAAACTTTAATAATATTTTTTAATTTTTTAATTACTTTTTTTTCTATTCTAGAAATATATGATTGACTAATTTTTAATTTTTCTGCAACATCTTTTTGAGTCATTTCTTCATAGCCATTTAAACCATATCTTAAATTCATAATTTCTCTATCTCTTTCATCTAGTTTAGATAGTTCTTCTTTTAGTATTTTTCTATCAATCTCATCATCTAAAGGTTTTGTTACTATATCACTTTCTGTACCTAGAATATCTTCTAGATGTAGTTCATTACCTTCACTATCAAAACTTAATGATTCTTCAAAAGAAATATCTACTTTAGTTCTTTTGTTTTTTCTTAAATACATTAATATTTCATTATCAATACAACGAGAGCAATAAGTAGCAAGTTTTATGTTTTTTCCTCTTTTAAAAGTATTAATACCTTTTATTAAACCAATTGAACCAATACTTACTAAGTCTTCTAAATCTACATTGGTATTTTCATATCTTTTAGCTAGAAAAACTACTAATCTTAAGTTATGTTCTATTAATTTATCTTTAGCTAAAGTATCTCCTTCTTCTTTTAAAATAAGATATTTTTCTTCCTCTTCTTTATCTAATGGTGGTGGTAAAATATCAGTTGCTCCGACAAAGTATACTCCTTTTTTAAATAATTTTTTAAACCATAATATTATTTTTTTCATTTTTTTATCCTCCTTATGTATTATATATCTTTTAATATATAAAATTTGTCATTTGGTAGCTTCTAAAAAATTATATTTAATATTAAGATTATTTATGAATAATAAAACAAGACTTAGAAATCTTGTTTTGATGTTTTAAAGTTTATTCTAATAGATTTATATTTAGTATTATATCTACTCCTTCTAGTAAAAGTTTTTCATTTGATATTCCAATTAATACATTATATTTATATCCTATATTACTAATAAATATTTTATCTATTTTAATGCATTTCATTAAACTATTTCCACTTATGGTATTATAAGGGATATAAGTATAATTATTTATTTTATTTAATATGCCTTTATTTATAATACATATTGGTTTGTTAGTATATGGACTACTTAATTTATTACCTGTATCTAAGTAACCATTTAGTTTTATTATTTTATTATTTATATATAAGTCAACTTTGTAATATAAATTTATTTCTTTTTTTATTTTTTTTAATATTTTTGTATAAATTACCATTATTATAATAGATATAAGTAATAAAATAATACTATTTACTTTTTTACCATTAGTAAAGAATAACATTCCTATATGTTCGTAGCCTATTTCTATATTAATTAAATATAAAGAACCACCAAGTAATATACTAAGTATTAATAGGTATATGAAGTTAGTTATAGTATATTTTATATCTTTATATTTAAATGTAATAATAATCATAAGTAATCCTGTTATCATTTTTAATATAAAGTATATAAATGAAGATAGTTCTAAGAACATAATAAAAGTACTTATTCCTCCATATATTGAACCTATTATTATTCTTTTTAGTTTAATATTTCTTTTTAATATTATAGATATAGTTAGTAATAGTATGAAGTCGAATAAAAAATTAATAAAAAAAACATAATCTAAGTATATTTTCATTTATACCACCTATGATAGTATAGAATATGTATGCTAAGAATTATGTCTATTTTAGATATTTTAGTTAATTAAATTAGGAAAATTTATATAATTTAGAATATACTTTTTTATAAATTATTAACTATTTTTTTAAATTCATCTCCTCTATCCTCACATTTTTTATATTGATCCCATGAGGCAGAGGCTGGAGAAAGTAATATTACATCATTTTCATTTGATATTTCATAACCTTTTAAAATAGCGTCTTTTAAGTATTCATATTTATAACATAATATATTGTTATCTAAAGCAAATTTTTCTACATAATCTCTGGTTTCTCCGATAGCAAGTATAGTTTTTACATTGGTTAGGTATTTTTTTAATTCATTAAAATCTTGACCTCTATTGTAACCTCCTAAAATTAAGATAATAGGATTATCAAAGCTTGAAAGTGCTATTTTAGTGCATTCTATATTAGTTGCTTCAGTATCATTATAAAATAATCTGTTATTTACATTTTTTACAAATTCTAAACGGTGTTCTACTCCTTTAAAATTTTTAATTACTTTAGTAATAGTGTCGTTATCTACATTAAGTTTTTTACTAACTATAATACTAGCCATAATATTTTCAAAGTTATGGTTTCCTTTTAAGAAAATGTCCTTTAAAGATATAATTTTTTCATCGAAATAATATATATAATTATCTTTAATAAAGCAATCTTTACCAAAGTAATAAATAGTACTTTGTGCTTGTTCTATGATATTTTTGGCTTCTAAGTTGTTATAATTAGTTATTAAAATATCATCTTTAGTCTGGTTTTTAAATATTTTTGATTTTACATATTTATAATGCTCGTAGGTTTTCATAAATTCTAAATGGGCTTTGCTTATATTGGTTAGTACTGCAATATCGGGTTTATATAAATTTAAGTTTTCTAGTTGTTGGCAAGATGTTTCTACTACTAAAATATCATTATCTTTTACTTTTGATACAAAACTACATAATGGATAACCTATATTACCACATAGATATACATTTTTATATTTTGCTTTTAATATATTATATATTAGTGTAGTTGTTGTAGTTTTTCCGTTTGTACCAGTAATAGCAATTATTTTAACATTTGCTTTTTCGCGTATTAAGTTATATGCTACTTCCATTTCGTTAATTACCGAGATATTTAGTTCTTTTGCTTTAAGAACATATTTATGATCTATTGCAATACCTGGATTTTTTATTAAATATGAGTATGTAGAATCAAGTAAGTTATCAGGGTGTGAACCTAAAATTATTTTAATACCCATTTGTTTTAGTTCATTTATGATATTTATATCTTGGTTTTCATTTATATCATTTAAAGTAATATCACAATTTAATTTAGATAATACTTTGCAAACTTCTAAGCCACTTTTAGCAAGGCCTAATACTAATACTTTTTTATTATTATACAAGTTTTCTCCTTTAAAATAAGCATATATTTCTTTAATTATAATATATACAATATTTATATTTTTGTTAATTAATGTTTTCTAAGTAATTTACTTTTTTACCTGTTTTAAGTGCATATTCTATTTCACTTTTTGTAGATGAACCAATATAACCATTAACATTTATAACAAATATTTCATCTGCCATATCTATTTTTCTTTTATGCATATCATCTAACATTTCTTTTGTTTTTGTAAGTGTTCCTTCATCCATATTTTCCCATACTTCATTATCGCCAGAATGACCGAATAATCCTACTGATATAACAATATTGCCTTGTAATGTTAGGTCTTTTTGGGTTTTTAAAAATTCATCTTTAAATTTAGTGGAACCACATAATGTAATTACTTTATAATTTTTTACCATATGCTCTCCTTAATTTCTATATTCAAATTCATAATCTAATATTTTTACTATATCTCCTTGTTTAGCGCCCATTTCTTCTAGTTTGTCATCAATGCCTAATCTAGTTAATTTTTTAGCAAAACGAATAATACTTTCTTCAGTATTAAATTTAGTCATTCTAAATAGTTTTTCTACTACATCTCCTTTTATAATATAGCAATTATTTTCTTTAGTTATAGTGAATGGTTCTTCTTTTTTATATTTATATAATATATAATCATCATAAGTTTCTTCTACTAAAGGAGTTACTTCAATTTGATCTAAAAGGTCCGCTAAAAAGGTTAGTACTTCATCAAATGATGAATCATTAAGTGCGGATATTTCGAATATTTTTATATCTTTTACTTTCTTTTGGAATTGTTTTAAGTTTTCTTTAGCGCTTTCTAAATCCATTTTATTGGCAATTATAATTTGTTTTCTTTTTAGTAAACTTGGATTAAAGTCGTTTAATTCTTTACATATTTTTTGATAGTCATCAAAGGGATCTCTTCCTTCGGTTCCTGCCATATCTATTACATGGGCGATTATTCTAGTTCTTTCAATATGTTTTAAGAATTTATCTCCTAGGCCTTGTCCTAAAGATGCTCCTTCGATTAAGCCTGGTAAATCAACAACAGTAAAACTTCTGTTATCTAGTGTTTTTACTACTCCTAAATTAGGGTTAATAGTAGTAAAATGATATTCTGCTATTTTAGGTTTAGAGTTAGATATTTTAGAAATAATAGTGCTTTTACCAACAGAAGGCATACCTACTAAGCCTACGTCTGCTAGTAGTTTTATTTCTACTTTTACATTTCTTTCTTCTCCAGGTTCTCCTTTTTCTGAAAAGTTAGGGGCTGGATTATTTAATGTTTTAAAAGCAGTATTTCCTCTTCCACCTCTTCCACCTTTGGCTATTATAAATTCATCATCTTTATTTTTTAAATCACATATTGTAATATTAGTATCTAAATCTGTTACTACTGTTCCAGGTGGTACTTTTACTACTATATCTTTAGCGCCTCTTCCATTTTTGTTTTTACCTTGCCCGTTTTCGCCTTTTTCTCCTTTGATGATTTTGTTATATCTTAAATCTATTAGGGTTCTAAGACCTTCATCTACTTTAAATATAATATCAGAACCTTTGCCGCCAGAACCTCCGAAAGGTCCACCAAACTCAATATATTTTTCTCTACGAAATGCAGTACAACCATCACCACCATTACCAGCGATTAATTTTATATTTACCTCATCTACAAACATAATATCCCTTCTTTCTTTTTAATTATAACAAAAATATATAAAAAAAGAAAGTAAAGACTTTCTTATATTGCACTTTATCTATTAATGTGTTTAGATCTAATTTCTATTTCTTCAAGTTGGTTTTCTAAAAAATCTACTTTTTCTTTAACTACTGGTCCGTATGTTTTATCCTTTGTTTCATCATAATTTAATTCAGCAGTTTCAATACTTGAAACTATATATCTAGATAAACTTGGATTACTTAAAATCATATCATATAATTCATCAAAAGTATCGTTTGGATTAAATTCCTTAATGTTTCTGCTAGCCCAATTATCAATTACATATGGAATTCTATTTGCTAAAACTCTAACACAATTGGCATTTCCTACTAAAGTTATTGCGTCTTTTAACAATAATTTTTTTACTTCTTCATTTAAAACACTAACATCTACATCTTTCATCATATCGCGTGCTCCATCAGTGCTAGTAAAAGAATTAATATTTCCAGTTCTTAGATATGAGCCTAAATCAACACAAAAACCATCATATCCTCTTTCTTTAAATACATTATCAGTAATACTAGTAGCTCTTTTAAATTTGCTTACTTCCTCCATATTTCTTCCTCCATATTATAAATATATCACACTTTCATTACTTTTTCTAGTTACTTTAAATATTTTTCAAATATTTCTTTTATAAAAAATTTATACTCTACTTCGTTAGACTCTTCAACCTCTAAGGTACAAATTGGAGGATAAAGTACACACCACCAATTATCTCCTTTACCTTCTCCTAAAGTTATAAGAAGTGATTCATAATCTCCTTCTTCATATATTACTCCTTTATATTCTTTTTCTGGAAAATAATTATTACCATATTTGATAGTAAAACCTTTATCATAATTATATTCATCTAAAGTTGTTTTTACTTTTTCTTCATATTTACTTATATTATCTTTAATAGTTTTTCTTGCTTTATCTATTGAAGTAGATTCTTCCATTGTTTCTTTAAATTCTTCTTCTAAACTTTCTTTTACTTTACCTTTTATAAATTGATCGTAAACACTATTACTACTAGCAAGTATTCTTAATCTTACTGATTCATCAGGTATAACATAGTAATCTTCTTTAAAACTTATATTTATTAATATTAATACTAATATTGTAAAACCAATTAATGTTTTTTTCATTTAAAAATCACCCTTCATATATGTATTGGGTAATTTTTATAATTTTAATTCAAATATTTGTTAATTCTTATATTAAAAATATTTTTATTATTAATCAATTTTACATTTTATACCAATTTCATTTTACAATTTATACTAACTGCTAAATAATTACTTTGATTTTTTAATAAACTTTTTATATTTTATTTTAATATTTTTTACTAGTTAATTCTTTCTATATTATCTAAATAAAACTTATCAGTATATTTAATATATTTATTATATGCTAAAATTCTAACTATAAAAGACAAAGGAATATTATGTTTCTTACTTATGTCTTTACTAGTACTTATAATATCATTGCTATTTATTATTTCATCTAGATACTTTTTATCTATCATTTGATTAAAAGCAAACTTATCTGCTTTCTTTTCCAATTCTTCTACTTCATCTATAATATATTTACTTTTGGCTATATTATAATTTTCTTTTAAATGACCGAGTTCGTGATACATAGCAAAATATATAGAAGCTTTATCTTTATAAGCACAAGTCAAATATATTGCAGGTTTATATTCGTCATCTTTATTTTTTAATTTTATTCAATTTCTTTTTTCTAATTCAGTTAAGTGAAAATTCTTTAAAAAACTCTTTAATTTAGAACCATATTCTTTATATAAATACTCTTTTATTTTTTTATCATTTTCTATTTTTACAATAAAATTAATATCAATATCAGTAATAACACTAATTGCAAACATTAATTCTAAAGACATATCTATATTTTTATTTATTATTTCATTTAAGTGTTTTGGAGTTATATCTACTCTTTTTCGCAAACTCAACTTGAGAAATATTATAAAATTCTAAATAATCTTTTAAAATAGAACCAAATCCTGTTATCACGTATAACTATATTAACATAATATGTTCATATAATAAATAAAATATTAAAAGAAAAGAATTAAATAATATCTATAATAAATTTAATTCTTTCTTTATGCTTTCTTGTAATAATTTAGAAAAATTAATACCTTTCATATCAGCAAGATTTTTTAAGTATTCTGGCATAGTTACTGTGGTATTTACAGTTTTTGTAGATATTTTCTTTTCATGCTCTGCAATATCTAATTCTACCATAGTAATAAAATCTCCATCTTTTACTTTAATATTCATATAATCATATGTAGGAACTGGTAAGTTTTCTTTATATTCAGGTAACATCTGATATAAAGCATCTTGAGCCATATAATATGCATCATCAAAACCTATTCCATATGTAAAAATATCATCAAAATCGATAAATTTTACATTATAAGCATCCTTTTCTTTTGAAAATATAGCAGGATAAAAATATTTATTCATTATCTTTTTATATTATAACAATTGTTAAAATACTAACGAAGTAAGAAATCAAAGTTTAATTCCTGTACTTCTTATAATTTGTGATAAAGTACCTTTCGGTATATCTCCTTTATGATTGGGAACTATGCAAGCTTTTCCTTCTTTTTTAAATTTCATATGTGAGCCTTTTTGACTAACAAGAACCCAACCATCGGTTTCTAGTTTCTTTACCACTTTTTTAACAACTGTCACATCTCCTCCTTTCATTAATAATTATACCATTATTAAAAAACACGTGTCAACACATATTTTGTATA
>CAYWQZ010000009.1:0-13423 GCA_964460565.1 uncultured Mycoplasma sp. | reverse complement strand
TTTGGAATCACCAGTCTTATAATCTATTTCTATACCATCTTGTACGTTATAAATAAATATGTTAAACTCTATACCTTCTCCCTTATCTTCAACTGAATAACCTTCTAATTCTACCCCAGTTGCTACTAAATTACTTTCTTCATAAATAGGAGTTACTCTATATAAAACATGATTACGAGTATCCTCTATATACTTTTTAACCATATTTTCATAATCTAACATTACACCAATATTCATTTGTCTAGTACAAGTAATCAAATTCCTCTTATTAGCGTTCTCCCCTGTTAATTGATATCCAATTAAATGACATCTATTATATAAATACTTACCCTCAATAATATCATATTTTACAGTCTTAAAACCAGTTGGTTTAATACTTCCAATACTTGTTCTATCTAAAGTAGGTACTAAATCAATACCAATATTTGCATAAGCATAAGTTGCTCTACCAAGCATATCAAGTTCATTATACTCTTCAAATGATTCTGTAGTTTTATCCTTATCATCAAACATAGGCTTATTATCATTAATGATAACATAATCCTTACCATTATAAGGCGGAATACTTTCTATATTATATGAAGCATAACTACCAGTTTTTTCTAATACTACTTCTTCTATTTTCTCTCCATAAAAATTATAAATAATTAACAAAATAACAATTATTACAAATACTAATGAATTTTTACTATTCTTTTTCCTTCTTCTTTTCCTACTCATATTATTACCTCTACTACAATTATAACTTATATTTATCTATTTTGATAGTTTTTTCTTACTTAAAATATATAAAGTAGTACTAACCAAAATTATTCCTAAAAATAAATAACCTAAAACATTGCTACTATATTTAGAACTTTCATTTTCTTCTCTTTCATTAAAAACAGGTACTACCTCATAATCAGTATCAATAACTTCAACTTTATAACCAGATATTATATAACTAGATGGATTAGATGAATAAGTACCACCTTTTATAAAAGGACTATTACTTCCTATAAAACTATCAGATAATAAAAACACATTCTTAGGAGATACAAAAGTACCACCAGTAATTAAAAAATTAATTACTCTAGTAGAAGTTCCATTCCCAATATATTCATAAATTACATGACTATTTTTACTTTCAAAAGTACCACCTTCTATAGTAATATCAATATCTCCTTTATATGCTATATTAGATTCAATTTGTAATGTTGTCCCTGATGGATTAATACTAGATGTACTACCTGAAGTAGGAATATTTTCTACCCCATCTGTACTAAAATTACCACTTTTTATATTTAATATACCTGCTTTAATCCCAATAGCATTTTCCTTACCATAAATATCAGAACTTTCTATAATAGTTTTAGCATATCCCGCTAAATAAATACCATTACCTTCAGAATTAACAGTAACATTTTTTATATTAATTACAGGATAATTAGTAGTATCTTGTATATTACCATTTACATAAATACCTGAACCAGTAGTACCAGTAGAATCTGTCTTAGAATTAATTTTTAAATTTTTCAAATCCACATTTATACCATAAGCCTTCTTTTCATTATGACTTATAAAAACACCAGCCCAACCCTCAAGTAAAATATCACCATCTATATAAAGACTAGTATAATTAGTATCACTTGGATTAGTACTTCCCTTTAACACAACTGGAGCATAATTAGGACTAGTTTCCTTTATAACCCCCTTACCCTTTAAAGTTAAACTACCATTTTCAACTTCAAATACTGTATTATCTTTAGTTATAGTAAAACCATTTAAATCAATTGTAATATTTTTATTTATTTTTCTAGTTTCTAATAAATTAAGATTAGAAATCATAACAATTACATCATTACTACCAGCATCATTAATAGCATCTTCTAAAGTATCATAATAAGTATCATTTATTCTTGCTACTGGTATATTACTAGCATTTATCACAGAAGGAAAACTAACTAATACTAAAAACATAAATACAAATAATATTTTTTTCATAACTCACCTCTATTAAAATATATTAAAAAAAAGAAATAAAATTACTTTAACACTTTATTTCTTCATCATTCATATTAGTATGTAATAATTTAATAGACATATCACTATCCATTCCCTTTAAAAAATTATCATATATATCAATTATATCTTTATTCTTATATGAATATCTTATTTCATTAGAATTATCATACTCATATAAACTTTCCATTCTTTTCTTAATAAATTCCTCTTGTTTTACTTGCTTTATATAAGAATTACCCGCTCCTCCTATACAACCACCAGGACAATTCATAACTTCAATAAAATGATATTTTTTATAATCTTCTTTTTCTAAAAACTCTTCCAAAGCAGGCATTGTATATATTACCGCAATTAATATTTTTATACCATCAATAGTAATACTAGCAGTTTTAAAATTTTTATATCCTCTTACATCATCATAACATAATAAAGTTTTACTATCTTTACCAGTTAACATATAATAAACAGTTCGCATTACTGATTCAGTTACTCCTCCAGTTGAACCAAAAATAATACCTCCACCACTTGTTTTACTAAACAAATCATCATATTTAGAAGAAATAAGACTCATAAAATCTATTTCTTTTTCTTTTAACCAAATACCAAGTTCACTAGAAGTAAGTACATAATCAGTTTCTGAATAAAGAATTCTTTCATACTTTTTAGAAGTACAAGGAGTAATTGCTACAACAACAATATCATTCTTATCAATTTTTTTAATATTACTAAAATACTCTTTTATAATTGTACTAAACATAGCAATCGGACTTTTACAAGTTGATATATTATTTAATAACTCCTTATGATTATCTACTGCATATTTTACCCATGAAGGACAACAACTAGTAAACATTGGTAAATTATTATTAGTATTTATTCTATTTATTAATTCATTTGCTTCCTCCATAGTAGTTAAATCTGCTCCAAAAGAGGTGTCAAAAACATAATTAAAACCTAATTTTCTTAAAGCTGCTACAAGTTTTCCTTCTACTTTAGAACCTTTTTCCATATCAAATTCATCACCAAAAGTTACTTTAAGAGCAGGACTTGTTATAGCTATAACAACTTTTTTAGAAAGTTTTAATACTTTTTCTACTTCCATATATTCATACTTTGGAGTAATTGCATGTACCGGACACGAAAAAATACACTGACCGCAATTAATACAATCTTTATCAGGAAAAACTCCAACTTTTTTTAAGCAACATATTCTACATAAACCACAATTAATACACTTATTATCATCTTTAATAATTGATGGATTATCTTTTGATATTATAATCGATTTATTATTTTCTCTTTCCATATTCTATCACATATAAATAATATCATATATATTATTTTTTTTCAAATACTACTTGAAAAATATACATTTATATTGTATAATTAACTAGTAATTAACGCACCCATAGCTCAATTGGATAGAGCGTTTGGCTACGGACCAAAAGGTTTGGGGTTCGAATCCCTATGGGTGCACCAGATTGATAGTAAACTCGAACTTTTAGAGTTTTAAATGTAAAACGACTTGTTAAAAAGTCATTTTTTTATACTATTATGTATATACACTTAATATTGCAGTTTAAATATTGCCGATTAAATCAGTTTCACCTAAATCAACAAAAGCTAATTAGTTAGGTGGATTATTTTATACTAATACTATAAATAGTAAGAATAGTAAAAGAAAGATAATTATTACTAAAGATAAAATTAAAAGGTTTGAGATTAAATAATAAGTAATCTTTTTTTGTTATCACCCTTCATATAAAAATTAAATGATGATTTAAATTATTACAAAAGAACATTTTTTTAACAAAATACCCCATAAAAGTTGACTAAAACTCAATTTTATGGTAAATTTATAATGTTTATTTATGAAGGAGGGATAACTATGGCACAAAATATATCAAGTAGAAAACCTAATATTAAAAATATTCGTTCTAAAGCTTTAAATGCTACTAAAAAGAAACAAGGTTTAAATTTACAAGTTGTTACTTTAGCAAACGGAGAAAAGAAAAGAGTATCTGTTAAGGAAGCAAGAACTTTAAAAAAAGCAAATTAAAACATCGCATAAAGCGATATTTTTTTTGTTAAAATGGAAATTTAAAATTACCACTTGCCATCTGTTTCATCATTTTTTTACTTTGTTCAAATTGATTAATTAATCTATTTACTTCTGTTACACTTCTTCCTGAACCTTTAGCAATACGTTCTTTTCTAGAAGCCTTAAGTATTTCAGGGTGTCTTCTTTCATAAGGTGTCATAGAAAGTATTATAGCTTCAACATGAGCCATATCCTTAGGATCAATACTAATATTATTTAAACCTAATTTTTTAGCACCTGGTAATAATTTTAATATAGATTCAATTGAACCCAACTTTTTTATTTGTTTCATTTGACTTAAAAAATCTTCTAAATCATACTTACCACTTCTCATCTTTTTTAAACTTTTTTCTGCTTCTTCTTCATCAATTACATCACTTGCTTTGTCTACAATAGATAAAATATCTCCCATACCAATTATTCTAGAAGCCATACGATCTGGGTAAAAATAATCTATTCCATCTAATTTTTCACTTACTCCAACAAATTTAATTGGTACATTTGTTAAATAACGAGCTGAAAGTGCTACTCCTCCCCTAGTATCACCATCTAATTTAGTTAAAATAACTCCAGTTAAATTTATATTATCATTAAAACCAGTTATCACATTAATAGCATCTTGCCCCATCATTGCATCAATTACAAGAAGTGTTTCATCTATTTCTGTTTCCTTTTTTATATTATTTAATTCTTCCATTAATTCTTCATCAATATGTAAACGCCCAGCAGTATCTATTAAAACATAATCAAAACCATTTTCCTTAGCATAAGATAAAGCATTTTTTACTATTTCTACTGGATTATTTTTACCTTCCTCGTATACTTCAATATTAAGCTCCTTACCTATTTGCTTTAATTGATCTATTGCGGCAGGTCTATATATATCACATGCTACTAAAAGTGGTTTTTTACTATGCTTTTTACGAAGCAAATTAGCAAGTTTCCCTATAGTAGTAGTTTTACCAGAACCTTGAAGTCCCACTAACATTAATGTTGCAGGATTCCCTACCAAATTAAGTTCCTTTTGTTCCCCACCAAGTAATTCTTGTAATTCATCACGAATAATACCAACAAACATTTCACCTGGTGATAAACTTTTCTTAACCTCTTCACCTAAAGCCTTTTCCTTTACTTTATTAGTAAATTCTTTAACAACCTTATAATTTACATCTGCCTCCAATAAAGATAATCTAATTTCCCTTATCATAGGTTCTATATTATCTTCAGTTATCTTTCCATATCCCTTAATATTTTTTATTACATTTTGTAATCTGTCACTTAATGTCTCAAACATATTATTCCTCCATTTATATTTATTTTAATAATTTAATTTTTTCTGCATTATTCAATATATTTAATTGATAACTTGCAATTTCACTTAATATTACAAATCTTTCTTCTTTAGTTTTTCCTTCTTTAATAAGTACTGCATTATGTGTTTCTAATTTGATAACACTGTTAATTCATTTATAGAAGCATAATCTCTTACATTAGAATTTTTTGTTAAAGTAGGATTAAGTTCTCTCTATTTTTTAGCAGTAATTCCAAACAATACAACATTTAAAATATCCGCCTCTTCGGCATATTTTAACCACTCTCTATCTTTATAATAATCATTATTTGGTAATATATAGTTTTTAATAGCATTTGTATGTATTAAATAATTATTTTTTGATAATATCCTTTTTACATCCCACTCTCTATTTTGATTTTCTAATTCTTTTAATCTTTCAAATTCTTTTATTAAATAAAGTTTAAATACTGGACTAATAGCAGATGCAAATTCAAATGCAATATCTTTATGAGCGTATGTTCCACCATATTTACCACGTTTAGAATATATACCAATTGCATTAGTCTTCAAACACCACTCTGTTACACTCAGAGTAAAAGTATGCAAACCAGCATTTTTTCTAAACCCGTCGAATTCGACGGAATTAAAATCAGGGTTATACATCGACTCCCAAGTTCCTAAAAATTCTAATGTAATTCTATTTCTTAACCAATTTCTAATTACATCATCTGATGTTGATTTTCCTTCTTTATATTTTGTAAAATCAGAAATACAGATATAATCACTATCATTAATATTTGCTATATTTACTTTAATATTTTGTACTTCAATTGTATTATTTTTCATTTATATAACCCCCCTTTTAATCTCTTATATTATCAGTTGCAATTAACGAGTATTTCTCAGTAACTAAATTTTTCTAATTCTTTATTTTTTTATTCCTCCACTTTATATTTAATATCATTATCAGTTATATATTTTAATATAAATTCAACTGCATAATCAAAATGTTCCATAAGTATTTTTCTAGTATATATAACATATCTTTTTCTTATAATAGTATAATGCTTTAATATATTTTTTTCTAAATACTTAACTAATTTTTTTATATCATCTTCTTCAATAGTTACTTCTTTTAATTCATTTTGATATTCAACTATTTTATTATTATACTTAGGTACCGAAATATATTTATTCTTAGCTAAATATTCTCCAAATAATCTAAAATCACTACGCTTTACCCTAGTTAAATTTTTAGTATCCTTATCATACTTTTCTTTACCATTTTTTAATTTCATACCTATTAATTCATTATTATCATTATATATATAATGTTCATTATAAGTAATCTTATTAAAATAATAATCAGTAAGTAAATGAGTAAAATATCCTAATATTACTGGATTAGTAAATTTATCTTTATATTTATTCATATATCTATCTATATTAGGTAAATTTTCTTTTCTACTTTGCTTAGTAGTTAAATAATGAGTAACTTCTTTATCAACCTTATCATAATCAGGAAATAAATTTGCTAACATAAATATATCTTTTTCTTCTATTTTTAATTCTTTTGCTATTTTTTTTGCTACTGCTAAATGTACATTCCAAGTGGGCATAAGTATTCCTCCTTAAAACATATTTATTATAACATTTATGATTTATATTGTAAATTAAAACTAGATTAAAAAAAAACAAGAAATATTACTTTCTATTCATATTTTCTATTTATGTTAAAATTAAAATCGTTCATTTTTCGTTCAAAAGTATGCCTAATTTTTATTATTAATATTATATACTAAAAAATCAATAATAACTTTTTTAATCCACACTAAAAAAGTTTAAATAACTGTATATTTAAACTAATCAATTTATATTTATTATCTTTTTAACTAATTCTTTTGCTACTTCTGTATCTGACTTGTAATATTCATATACTCCATTAACTAATTGATATGTTTCTTCTCCTTTACCTAATACTAAAACTATATCATTTTTATTTGAATCATTATATGCCTCTTTAATTGCTTTTTCTCTATCTAATACTATTTTATAATCTATATTTAAATAAGAAGATATTTCTTCTGATATATCTAAAGGATTTTTTGTACCAGGATCTTCTGTCGTTATATAAACCATTATTGCATATTCATTTGATAAATCAGCAAGTTCTTTTCTTCTGTTAACTGCTTTATCTCCAGGACAACCAAATACTAATTTTATATTTTTATCCTTATAATCTTTTTTTATAGTTTTTAAAAGTTCATTTAAAGATAATTTATTATGAGCATAATCTACTACTAAAGTTGTTCTACCTTCAAAAATATTCATTCTACCAGGAACAATAGTTTTAATTAATCCTTTTAATTTAGTTTTATAATCTATATTATATTGATCTCCCACTACAACAGAAGCACAAGCATTTAATGCATTAAAATCTCCAGTAATATTTATCTTATAAGTTAAAACTTCATTATTATGTTCTACACTAAATATAGTACTATTTTTATCCTTCTTTATATCTTTTACTACATAATCAGCATTTTTATATCCATAAGTAATTATTTTCTTATCACTTAACTTATCTACTATTTCATCAAAATTATTAGTTTCATTAAATATAATAACTGTTTTACACTGTCTTAAAAAATCTATCTTACATTCTAAATACTCATTAAAATCCTTATGTTCATTTAAAGATATATGATCTAAATCAATATTAGTAAAAACTCCAATATCAAAATCTATTTTATATATTCTATCTAATTTAGTAGCCTGACTAGACACCTCAAGTGTTAAATATTTATAATCCAACTCTTTAGCATCTCTAATACATCTATAAATATCAACAGATTCTAAAGTAGTATTATGACTCTTACCATAATTCTTTCCTGTAAAATAATCTATCGTAGACATATATACAGCCCTTTTATGTTCCTCTTCTTCAAACATATTTTTAATAAAATTTACTGTAGTAGTTTTCCCTTTAGTACCAGTTACCCCAATTATATTTATTTTTTTACTTTCTATATCATAAAACATTTTACTAACTAATCCCACCGATTTCCTTATATCTTTAACTATAATATAAGGAAAATCATCTATTAAAACATTTTCACTCATATAACAAATAACACCTTTTTTAATAGATTCTTCTAAATACTCTTTCTTAAAATTAACACCCTTACATATAAATAAAGTATTAGATTCCACATCATTAGAATTATAAGATAAATAATTAAAATTTATATCTAAAACATTAGACTTTATTAACAAATTATTTTCTTTTAATAATAAAATTATTTTATTTATATTCATTTTTTCCCCTTTTATTCTAATAAATCACTATTTTCATTATCTAATTCTACTTTAGAAATACTATTAAATCTCTTAGTAATTTTTTCTGTAGTAGTATGTATATCATTTACATCACGACTTACTGTCTCTATACTTCTAGATAATTTATCCCATCTATCTTTATATCTATTAAATTCTATTCCTAATTTATTTAATTCTTCATGAATAATAGAAGTATATTTATCTCTTTCTATATTTTTAATTACCATTTCTATTACAGTTAAAGTAGATATTAAAGTAGTAGGACTAACTATCCATACTTTCTTTTTATAAGCATAATCAATTATATCCAAGTGATATGCATTAAGTTCTGCAAAAATTGCTTCTGCTGGTAAAAACATAATAGCACTATCAGTAGTTTCTCCTGGTATAATATATTTTTCTGCAATCGCATCTATATGTTTTTTTACATCACTTTTAAAAGCTTTCTCAAAACGTTCCCTATCTAACTTACTTATATTTTTATCTACCATTAAACGATAATGTTCCAAAGGAAACTTTGAATCTATTGCAATAGTACCAAGTGGATCAGGCGCATATAAAATAGAATCTGCAATATAACCATTAGACATCTTATGTTGCATTTCATATATACGTTTATTATTATCTCCAAAAACACTAGATAAAATGTATTCTAAATTTACTTCTCCAAAAATACCACGAGTTTTCTTATCAGTTAATATTGTTTGAAGAGATATTATATCATTAGATAAAATATCTATCTTCTTTTGTGCTTCATCTATTTTAGTTAATCTTTCTAATAAACTAGTAAAAGTCTTATTAGTTCTTTCAAAATTTTGATCTAACTTTTCATTTACTTTCTCATTCATCAATAAAAGTCTAGTTTCCTGTTTTTCATTTAATCTTTCAAAATCCTTACTTAAAGACTCCTTTAATGAACCTATATCCTTAGTTATACTAAGTTCTAAATCACTTAATTTATTATTTTTATTATCTTTAAATATTGAAATCATTACTAATACTATAAGTAATACTAGTAATCCTATTATTATATAATCCATATTACTCCTCCACTTTAAATATCTTTTCTACAATTTTACTAATAACATAACATATAACAATTATAATTACTAACTTAATAATCAATTTAGGATTTTGTAAACAATCTAAAAAATTATCCCCAATATAACACCAAGCATACACTGCTGCAAGTTTACCTACTAATATAGAAAACAAATACTTAGTTGCTTTAATATTAGACAAACCTGCTGCAATATTAATAGCAAAAGCAGGTGTAAAAGGCATAGCAATTATAACTACTAAAACATTATAATCTATATTAGATATTTTAGTCATCAATTTTTCTATTTTTTCCTTAGTTTTACCCTTAAATATCTTATAAAATAAATTCCTAAAAACATATCTAAATAATATAAACGATAACATCGAACCACATACTGTCGCAGCATAACTAACTATATACCCAATAAGCATACCATGAACTGCTACATTAAGTCCTACAAATACTGTAACAGGTAAAATAGGAATTATTGATTCTAAAACAATTAAAACAAAACCTCCAACTAAACCTAAATTACTCATATATACTATTAAAATATTTACTATCTCTACTACTTTATCCATATCAATCACATTATTATTATAAATCATAATTAGAGAAATTAAAACAAATTTTAATAAAAATAAAAAAAAGAAAATACTAAGTTCATTCCTTAATATCTTCCATAAACCATAATTTTAAACTATAAGAAATACTTTTACCTGGCTTTTCATGCTTAATTATTTTATAAATAACATTATCATAAACAGAAACCTCATCTCCAGAATTAGTAACATAACTATCTTCCTTAACTACAAATAATGGTTCTTTTTCATTACTTAAATTATAAAAATTAATATAACCAATTATAAAATAAATAACTAATAACACAATTAAAATATCAATAATAGCCATTATTATATTTCTAACTTTCTTCTTTTTCATAAGCCCTCCACTACATTAATTATATAACAAATTACGATAAAAGCAAATATTTTTTAACTTTTTATAATAGTACCAGGATTTTTACCATTTAATATATCTATAACACCATTTTCATTCTTAGCATTATATAAATAAATAATAGGTTTGGTTTTCTCTATAAATAACAAAGCCTCATAATCCATAACTCCAAGTGTATCTTTACCCATTTTATTTTGATTATCTAATAACTCTTTATGAGAAATAACGCTATATCTTCTTGCACCTTCTAATTTAGGATCTTTATCATACACAGCATCAATATTTTTAGCCATAATTATCATATCACTATTAAGCTCATATGCTCTTGTAACTGTAGCTAAATCAGTAGATATAAAAGGTCTACCTAAACCTCCTCCTAAAACAACAACATAATTTTCATTTAAATCTTCTAATGCTTGTTCTTTTGTATATTTAGGTATAAAATTTTCTATTTCAAAAGTAGAATACACTTTAGTTTTTACATTATTTTTATTAAAAAAACTACTTATAGCAAGAGCATTCATATCAGTAGCAAGCATACCTATTTCATCAGATATACTATTATCTATATCAAGTTTATTTCTACCTCTCCAAAAATTACCTCCACCACATACAAGAATTACATTATAACCTTTACTTTGTATATATTTTACATCATTTAATACTTTATTAAGCATTAAAGTAGATATATTATTTTCATCTTTTAATGCTTCACCACTTATCTTTAAAACAATATTCATTCTTCCTCCAAAAAAATTCGGTTAAACCCGAATTATTTATAATTTTCTTTTTTTACTTCCATATAACTTTTTGAATGAGAACATACAGGACATACTTCTAAAGCCTTAGTACCTACATAAACATGTCCACAATTACGACATATCCAAATTTTTTCTTCTTTCTTTTCAAAAATAGTTTCATCTTCGATATTCTTAAGTAATGTTAAATATCTTTCTTCATGCTCTTTTTCTATTTTTCCTACTTCTTCAAAAAGATATGCTATTTTATTAAATCCTTCTTCACGTGCTACTTCTGCAAAAGAAGCATACATTTCAGTCCATTCATAATTTTCACCACTTGCAGCATCTTTTAAATTATCTAAAGTAGTAGGTACATTACCATCATGTAATAATTTAAACCACATTTTAGCATGTTCTTTCTCATTTTGAGCAGTTTCTTCAAATATTTCTGCTATTTGCTCATAACCATCTTTCCTTGCCTGAGAAGCATAATAAGTATACTTATTCCTAGCTTGAGACTCACCTGCACAAGCAGTCATTAAATTTGTTTCAGTTTTACTTCCTTTTAATTCCATAAATATTACCTCCATCTTAATTATATATTTTTTACAAAATATTTACAAGCAAAATTAACTAATTCCATAACTATCTGTAGTAGTATCATAAAAAATATAATTATTTAAAGGATTATATGTAAAATATATAAATATAATAAAAGTTATTATAATAAGTATAATAGATAAATAATTCAAATACTTATTATTTTTTAATTGTAATATATAATAACTAATAAAATTAAAAATAACCATAACTAATAATAATAAAAATATAGATATAAACATATTTTCCCCATATGTATTATATAAAGGTATATATATAATTAAATAAAATATAAAACTAATTACTGAACTAATAAATAAAGATAAAAAATAATTATTAAATTTAATATTATATTTCTTTAACAATAAATACTCTATAACACTAAAAACAAGAGTACTAGTAAAAATTAATTTCATATGTTCCCATATACTTTCATTTACAGGAAATAATAAACTAGTTATTAAAGAAGGCATTAAATCATATAAAAAATGAAATAAAATAGATAACAAAAAAATACCAATAATAGAAATTATCTTAATCTTTTTAAGAGTCATATAATCACCATTATTAGTATATGTAATTTTTATTATTTTATATTGTTTTATAAGAATTCCATGTAGGACATACCCATTTATATGTTACTACTTTAGAACCATTTGTATAATATGCATTATTATCATATGAATATGTTCCAACATATGAGCCTCCTCTCCAGCATTTACAATAATGAATATATCCTGTGTTATGAGAGTGTCCTGCAGAACAAGTCCAGTAGTATCCTACTGATACTATATTACTTGATCTATAAGCACAGTCGCATGATAATTCGCAACTACCAGTATTACAACTTTGTGATTGAGTAGAAGTTCCACATGATGTATATGATGTATAATTTTTATCCCTATAATATACTGTTCTTGTTTGTGTTCCTGTTCCACAACTTGCAGAACAAGCACTCCAAGAACCATAACTATATGCTTCTGTTTGAGTACAATATTTATAATATATAGGAACTATTGTTCTACTTCCTTCATAATTATATATAAATGCCGTTCCACTAGTTATTGAAGTATTTCCTATTTTAAGTGATGTCAATCTATAACCAGAATTTACATTTACAGTACAAGTTACACTATCTCCTTTACTTACTTTTAATGAAGAAGTAGATGTAACACCTGTTGTATTATTTTGACATGTTACTGTTCCTCCGGTATTTTGTTGTAATTGTAGTGCAATACCATCATATGCACTTACTCTTTTACCTTCACTTGTTTCAGCACCTGGTTTATCTATTACTAAAGACCAATCAGTATTATTGCTTGATACATAAGTATAATTATCAT
>CAYWQZ010000008.1:0-13824 GCA_964460565.1 uncultured Mycoplasma sp. | reverse complement strand
TTTTCTTTTATTTGTTCTTCTACTTTAAGTAATCTATTATATTTTGCTATTCTTTCTCCTCTTGTTATGGAACCTGTTTTTATTTGTCCTAGTGATAGTCCTACAGCAAAGTCTGAAATAAATGTATCTAATGTTTCTCCACTTCTGTGAGAAATTATGGTTTTAAAATTATTTTCTTTTGCTAGTTTTATTGTTTCTAGTGTTTCTGTTATGGTTCCAATTTGGTTTGCTTTTATTAGGATAGCGTTTCCTGCTTGCATTTCTATTCCTTTTTGTAAGCGTTTTTTGTTAGTTGTAAATAAGTCATCTCCGACTATTTGAATGTTAGTTTGTTTTGTTAGTTTGCTAAAACTTTCAAAGTCGTTTTCTTCAAATGGGTCTTCGAGTGAAATAATTGGATATTCTTTTATTAATTTTATATACATATCTAGTAGTTCTTCTTTTGTTATATAGTTGTTATCTACTAGGTATTTTTTTGTTTCTTGATTATAGAAAGATGAGGCGGCGATATCTAGGGCAATATTTACATCTTTTCCTGGTGTATATCCTGCTTCTTCGATAGCTTTTACTATTAAACTTAAGGCTTCTTTGTTATTTTTTAGGTTTGGTGCAAAGCCTCCTTCGTCTCCAACTCCTGTATTTAGATTGTTTTGTTTTAGTATTTTTTTTAAGGTATGGAAGACTTTGCTTGCTACTTCTAGTTGTTTTGTCATTTCATTAAAGTTAGGCATAATCATAAATTCTTGAAAATCTACATTGTTATCAGCGTGCATTCCTCCGTTTAGTATATTTAACATGCATCTAGGCATTTGATAACTATCCCCTAGAAACTCATATAGTTCTTTGTTTTGTTCTTCTGCTCTGGCTTTTAAGAATGCTAGAGATACTCCAAGTAGTGCGTTTGCTCCTAAATTTGTTTTATTTTCGGTGCCATCTAGTTCTATAAGAAAGTTATCTAGTTCTTTCTGACTATTAAATTCTTTATTTATAACATTTGGTTTTATTATTTCTAATACATTTTTTATGGCTTTTTGTACTCCTTTGCCAAGATATCTTTCTTCTTTATCTCTTAATTCTAAGGCTTCGTTTGTTCCGGTTGATGCTCCAGATGGAATGCTTGCTACTCCGATGTTTTTTTCTAAGTATAGTTCTACTTCAATAGTGGGAAAGCCTCTTGAATCTAATATTTCTCTTGCTTTTATATTGGTTATTTTCATTTTTATCAATCCTTTCTTTTGAGGTAGTGTGAATGCAAATATATTCTACCTTTTTTATTATATAATATTTTTGAAAGATTTTGAACTTTTTATTGATTTTTGTTAAAAAAAAAGATATCATATTAGTAGAAAGTTAAAAGAATGGAATGGAGGGATATTATGAAAATTGTTCTTTTAAAACCTAATCAGTTTGATAGTTTTTCGAGTATTCACCCTCTTCATTCTTATTATCAGTCTTCTATGTATGGTAATTTGATGCAGAAATGTGGATATGATGTAAATTATTATGGTTTTTTAGATGATAATAATAATTTGGTTGGGGCTTCTCTTATTTTGGAACAAAAGTTATTTTTGTCTTATAGGTACGCTTATGCTCCAAGAGGATTATTAATTGATTATGATAATCGTGATTTAGTTATAGATGTTACTGATAATTTGAAGAAGTATTTTTCTAAGAGAAAGGTTGCTTTTTTAAAGATTGATCCTCCAGTTATTAATAATAAGAGGGATAAGAATGGTAATATTATTAGTGATACTTCTAGTGATTTAGTTAGTTTTTTACAAGGTATTGGTTATACTTATTATGGTGATAATAAGGGTTTTGGAACTTTGAAACCTAGATGGAATGCAATACTTAAGGTTACTGGTTCTAGTGATAGTTTGTTTAATAAGTTTAGTGATTCGACTAGAAATAAGATTAGGAAGGCTCAAAGTCGTGGTGTTGAGGTTTTACAAGGTAATGCAAATGACATAGATGTTTTTTATAAGTTTGTTGCTAAAAAGCATTATCGTAAGGCTAGTTATTATCATAATTTCGCAGAGGCTTTTGGTAATAATTTGGAACTTTATTTTGCTAAACTTAATACTGGTATTTATTTGAAGAATATTAAGCATTTGTATGAAGAAGAACTTGCTAAAAATGAGAAACTTAATATGGAGGTTCAAACTCATAATAGTACAAAGGTTATTAATTCTAAAATGACTTCGGATAAGTTAATTTCTATATATAAAAAAGAACTTCTTGATGCTTCAAGGTTATTTGAAAAGTTTCCAAAGGGGATTTTAATTGGAGCTTCTGCAGTTATCATTGGTAAGCATGAGGTTAGTTTACTTATCGAAGGTTTTAAGCAAGATTTTTCTTTGTTTTATCCTAATTTTTTAATTAAATGGTTTATTATTGAGAAGTATTCTAAGTTAGGAGCAATTTATTTTGATTTGAATGCTATTACGGGATACTTTGGTGATGATAGTAAGTTTAAGGGTTTAAATGAGATGAAGCTTGGTTTTAATGCTGATGTTACTGAGTACGTTGGAGAGTTTGATTTAGTTATTAACAAAGGTGTTTATAAGTTTAGTAAGAATAAAAAAATTAAATTTTAGTTATATAAAAACTAAAGGTCTGATGTCCTTTAGTTTTTTGTTTTATTTATTTAACCAGTGTTTAGCGATTCTAATCATTTGGGCCGTGTAACCCATTTCGTTATCATACCATGATACTATTTTTACTAGTTGTTTTCCTTCTACTTCAAGTACTGATGTTAGTAATCCATCTACTATAGAGCCATAAGTACTTCCAATTATATCACTTGATACTATTGGGTCTAGGGTGAATTTTAGGGTACTATTTTGGTTTGTTTCAAATAGTTTGTTAATTTCTTCTGTTGTTACGTTTTTGTTTAATTCTAAGGTTAAATCTATTACTGAACCAGTAGGTACTGGCACTCTCATAGCAGATCCATCTAGTTTTCCTTTTAGTTCTGGGATAACGTTTCCTATAGCAGATGCTGCACCAGTAGATGTTGGAATTATATTTTGGGCTCCTGCTCTACCACGACGAGATTTAGCACCTTTTTTATGTGATACGTCTAGTAATACTTGGTCGTTTGTGTAGGCATGAATTGTTGTCATATAACCTTTTTCTATACCATAGTTATCATTTAATAGTTTTAATACTGGTGCTAGGCAGTTAGTGGTACAACTTGCAGCACTTATTATATTTTCTGTTCCATCTAGTATTTCTTCGTTTACACCATATACTATTGTTTTTAGTTCTTTGCTAGATGGTGCAGAAATGATTACTTTTTTTGCACCTGCTTCTAGATGTTTTTCTGCATCTTCTTTTTTATTAAAGTGTCCTGTTGACTCTATTACTAGGTCAATATCCATTTCTTTCCAAGGTAAGTTAGTTGGATCTTTTTCACTTAATACTTTTACTTTGCTTTTTGATGTTATTAGATAATCTCCATCATATGTTACTTCTTCTTTGTAACTACGATGAGTGCTATCATATTTTAGTAAGTATGCTAGTTGTTCTGCATCTGTTAAATCATTTATTGCTACAACTTCCATATCTTTTTCTTCTTCTAGTAGTTTGAATACTAGTCTTCCTATTCTTCCAAATCCATTAATTGCTATTTTCATTTTTTATTCCTCCTATTCAAAATAACTGTTTCCTATGAATTCTCTTAATATTGAGTCATTTGGTACCATATCACTTGGTATGGTTAAGAACATATTTAGTAAGTTTAGTAGTCTTCTTGCCTCTTCATAGTATTCTGATGTAGTGTTAATGCTGTAAAGTACGGCTTCGGCATATGGTTTAATTACACCTAGTTCATAGATAAAGGCTGTGTTAAAGACATGGCAAGCCTCATTTTGGTACGGAAAAATGTTTTCTTCTTCCCCTTTTCGTACTGTTCTCCATGTTTTGATGGTATGTTCGGCACTGTAGCCTCTTGTTCTACTGTCTCTTACTATTCTTCTTAATAACCTAATATCAGATGTTGCTATCATGTTATGATTATCTATGTTTAAGTCTGATAGTGGTGATATGTATACTTTAAATTTATTTTCTTTAGGAATACTTGCTGTTAGTTTTTCGTTTAAGCAATGTAGTCCTTCAATTATTAGTATATCATTTTTTTCTAGTTTTAATGTATTGCCTAAGTATTCTCCGATTCCTTTGTAGAAGTTAAAAGTAGGTATTTCTACTTCTTCATTATTTAATAGTTTTGTTAAATGGTTATTAAATAATTCTAAATCTATGGAGTTTATTGATTCGTAGTCATAATCTCCGTTTGGTAATTTTGGTGTTTTTTCTCTTGGAATGAAGTAATCATCTGTTGATAAGGCTTTGGGTTTTAGTCCGAAGCTTTTTAAATACATTGATAGTTTCTTTGAGGTGGTTGTTTTACCTGATGAGGATGGTCCTGCGATTAATACTATTTTTATTTGATCTTTTTTGTCATCTATTTCTTTGGCTAGTTCTAATAATTTGTTGCTTGAAATTACCTCGTTTAGTTTGATTATATCATTTATTGTACCTTTTGTTATGGCATCATTTACATCTGATGAAGTATGTATGTTTAGTCTTTTTGCAAGTTTGTAATCTTCATCAAATGCTTCTTCTACTAGGGGTATACTTGTATATTCTTTTATGTTGCCGTTTAAAAATGATAAAGGATATTGTAGCATGAACCTAGTTTCGTTTAGGTATTCTAATTTGAATTTATCAAATACTTTGGTGTTAATAGGCATTACTGTATAAAAATAATTATACATATCTCCTAATTTGTATAGAGTTACTGTTCTATCTGTTATGTAGGATAAGGCCTTTACTTTTTCTTGATCGTTTATACTTGAAAAGTATTTCATAGCATCTTTTTTAGTTACTAGACATCTTTTAATTTCTAGATTTTGGTTTGCTATTTCTTTCATTTTGTTAGTTAGTTCTTCTAAAACTTGTTTTGTTATTGGCATTGAACTTTTTATTTTGATTTGGTTATCTATGTTGTGACATGTTTTTATATTGTATTCGTAACCGTATAGTTCTTTAAATGCATATGTTAAAAGAAATACTAATGATTTTTGATATATTCTATTACCTAGTCTATCTAAATAAGTTAGGAATGATATTTGAGAATCTTTTTCTACTGTTTTAGTTAGTTCATGCATTTCATTATCAATAATTCCTACTAAGATAGGGGCATTATATTCTTCAACTACTTTTTTACTTATTTCTTCTAAGGTTGTACCTTTGGGAAATTGGTATTGTTTGTTATTTATAATTATTTTTATTTCTTCCATATTCTTCCTCCATTTTAATTTTATCATATTATGGGAATTTTTAGTATATTTTTTGGTGTTTTTATTATTTTTAACATATTTTGTATTTTTTTGGTTAGTATATTTTGGGTATTTTTTTCTAAAATAGTAATGGTGATGATATGAATTTAATTCCTACGGTTATTGAAAAGGAAGCAAGTGGTGAAAGAAGTTATGATATTTATTCTAGGCTTTTAAAAGATAGAATAATTATTTTAAATGGGGAGATTAATGATGGTTTATCTAATAGTGTAGTGGCTCAGCTTTTGTATTTAGATTCTTTAGGGAATGATGATATTTCTTTATATATTAATTCTCCAGGGGGATCTATTTCTGCTGGAATGGCTATTTATGATACGATGAATTTTATTAAGAGTGATGTTTCGACAATTTGTATTGGAATGTGTGCTTCGATGGCGGCTTTTTTGCTTTCTAGTGGCTCTAAGGGCAAAAGGTTTGCTCTACCTAATTCAGAAGTTATGATACATCAGCCTTTGGGGGGCGCGGAAGGACAAGCTACGGAAATTAAAATTGCTGCAGAACATATTATTAAGGTAAGAAAAAAACTTAATAAGATTCTTGCTAAAAATACTGGTAAGAATTTGCTTAAGATTGAAAAAGATACTGAAAGAGATAATTATATGGATGCAGATTGTGCTTTAGAATACGGACTTATTGATAAGGTTATTGAAAATAAGTTATAAAATATTATAGGTTATATTTTTGTTATAAAGATATTTACTTGATAAAAATATCTTTTTTTATTATAATAATGTTATAGATTTAGTATTGATGGAGGATATAATGGAAAGTAAATATAATATGACACTTGAAGATAATATTTTCTTTGCTAAGAGAAAATTAGTTGATAATTTATATAAAAGTGCAAAATTAGAGGGTATAGCAGTAACTTTTGCAGATATATTTGCTTTTTTTAATAATGTTAATACGGGGAATATAAGTATAGATGATATGTTAAAACTTAAGGGTTTGACTGATGCATGGGAATATGTTTTGGGTAGTATTAGTGATGAATTAACTATAGATTATATAAAGAAAGTTCATTTTGAGGTATGTAAAGGACAAGGTGTAACTCCTCTTGGAGATTTTAGAGATTGTGGAGTTGGTATCACTGGTACTTCTTGGAGACCTAAATTACCTAGTGAGTGTGATTATGATAAGGAATTAGATAATATAAAGAAAATAGATAATCCTCTTGATAGGTGTTTAACACTTTTTTGTTTTTTACAAAGGAGTCAGATGTTTAAAGATGGGAATAAGCGTGTTGCTAATTTAGTTACTAATAAGGAAATGATAAGAAATGGTTTAGGTATTATTGCAATTCCAGTAGAATTAATTGGGGAATATTTAGATTTTTTAATCAATTTTTATGAGACAAATGATAATACTAAAATTAAGAACTTTCTTTATGAAAATTGTATTGATGGAATAGAATAGAATTTTATGGTTTTTATATGTAGTTATTGTATTAGAATAGATGTTTTTAAAGGTTATTGAAAATAAGTTATAATTTTGATATACTTGTAGTGGTGATTTTATGAAATTATGTACTTTAATTTGTAATATGGAAAGTGGAAAAGGTATTACAAAGAGTGAAATTGATAAAATAGTTAAGGCTATTGAGGCACGTGATTATGAGGTACAATTATATTTGACTGAAAAACATGGAGATGCAATGGAGTATGTTAAGAATCTTGATTTTTCTGATTTGGTTTTATCTATTGGTGGAGATGGAACTTTTAATGAGATAGTAACAGGAAATATGGCAAGAAAAAATAGACTTCTTATTTCTCATATTCCAGTTGGTACTACTAATGATATTGGTAATATGCTTGGAATGGGTAAGAATTTACTTCGTAATGTAATTAATATATTAGATGGTGAGGTTAAACAGGTTGATATTGGTTTAATTAATGATAAACCTTTTGTCTATGTAGCAGGTTTTGGTAAATTTATTGATGTTACTTATGAAACTCCTAGAAAGAAAAAGAAAAAATTTGGTTATTTAGCTTATATTTTTAATGGGGTTAGGGAATTTTTTCAAAGAACTAGACTTTATGAGATTGAGTATACTGTTAATGAGGAAACTTATCATGGGTTTTATTCTTTAATACTTATTTCTAATGCAAATAGGATAGCGGGTTTTAATAATATTTATCGTGATGTTAAGTTAGATGATAGTAAGTTTGAAATTGTTTTTTGTAATATTTCTAAAAGAAAGTATTTAATTAAAACTATGCTTCTTGTTTTAAAAACTGGTATTACTAATGTTCCTGGGTTGTATTGTTATACTAGTGATAAGATTGATATTACTTTTAAAGACGATCATATGCCTGCTTGGACTATTGATGGGGAAAAATTAAGAGATGAGAGTAAGCATTTTAAAATAAAAATAGATAAAAACATGTATATGCTTTTACCTAAAAAGAATATTAGTAAGTTATTTGTAAAGTAGAGAAATCTACTTTTTTTGATTGTTTAATTTTTCTGCTAGTTCATGTATTTTTCTAATTCTGTGATTTAGTCCTGATTTGGTTAGGTTTTGATTTGTTTCATAGTTGATAATATCTGTTAGTTCTTGAAGTGATACTTCCTTATATTTTTCTCTATAAATTATTACTTCTTTTAGTTTTTCATCTACTAAATCTAGTCCTAAAATTTCTTTTATTATTTTTATATCATTTAATTGGTTATTTGAAGATGCAATCATTTTGTCTATGTTAGCTTGTTCCATATTGTTTAATCGATTTGTCATGTTTTTGTGGTCTCTGTATATTCTTATGTCTTCATAATACAAAACTGCATTGTTAGCGCTTAAAATTCTTAGAAAATCTCCTATTTTTTCGGCTTCTTTTACGTAGGTCATGTATCCTTTTTCTCTTCGAAGTAGTTTAGCATTTATATTAAAATGTTTTAAGATATTTATAATATGTTCTGCTTCTTCTTTTTCATCTATTAAAAATTCTAAGTGGTAACGTGATTTTTTAGGGTCGTTAACACTTCCTGATGCGAGAAAACTTCCTCTTAGATAGGATCTTTTTAAGTCTTCATCTTCTAGAAAGTATGGATAAGGTTCTTTTAAGTATTCTTTATCGTAAATCATTAGGTCTTTTAGAATGTGGTCTAATTTTTCTTTGATGGTTATTTGGTAGTAAGTTTTTTTGCTGAAATTAGTAGATTTACTTTTTATTATTTCTGGGTTGATATCATATAGTGTTTTAAAAGTTATATATAGTTTTCTTACTATTTTTGGGTTTTCAACAAAAATGTTAATATCTTCATTTTTGGTTATTTTTATGCTTCTTAAAAAACCTGATAGAAGTACTGTGTCTTCGATTGGGGTTTGTTTGATAGAGCATATTTCATTTTTTACTTCTGTTGTAAATGACATTTTATCACCTCATTATATAGTTAAATACTGCACTTGCTAGTTTTAGGCTGTCGTGTCTTATTTTGTTATTTTCTATTGTTAGGTTATCACTTTCTATTAGTTTGCAGTTTAGTTTTTCTATTTGTTCTTTATCTATTTTAACTAAGTCTTTTTGTTCTGATGTTTCATATTTTTTTACTATTTTATCTGGTATTATTGTGTTTGGTGCGATTACTACATCTATTTTTCTTTTGTTTAGATATTTATTTAGTATTTTAATGTGGTCGCTTACGGTAAAGTTATCAGTTTCACCAGGTTGGGTTACTGCATTTGATGTGTAAAGTATTGGGGCTTTGGCTTTATCTAAAGCGTTTGTTATTTCTTTTGATATTATGTGGGGTAATATACTTGTATAAAGACTTCCCATGCTAAAGATTATTAGGTCTGCTTCGTTTATGGCTTTTAGGACTTCTTCTTCTATTTTTGGTTCTTCTTTGTAAAATAATCTTTTATATTTGGTATGAGCCTTGGTTATTTCTTCTTCGCCTTCTATTATTTCGCCTTTGTTTGTTTCTCCCATTAGGGTTAAATAATCTTCGCTTAGTGGTAATACTTTATGTTTTATATTTAGAAATTTTGTTAATACTTCGATGCTTTCTTTTAAGTTTCCTGTCATATTATACATTGCTACCATCATTAGGTTACCAATTGGGTGTCCGTTTAAGTCACTATAAGTGTTAAAGCGATATTCTAGTAGGTCTTTTATTTTTGTATCTACATCTGATAAACTAGTTATTACTTTTCTTATATCTCCGATAGCAGGCATTAAAAATTCTTCTCTTAGTTTGCCGGTTGATGAGCCATTATCTGAAACTGATATTACTGCGGTTATATCTATGGGAAAAAGATTTAATCCTTTTAGTAGGTATGAGATGCCTGTTCCACCGCCAAATACTACTATTTTTTTATTCATAGTTTCCACCTCTCTATTTAATTATATAACAAAATAGGAAGGAAATAAAATTATTTTCTTCCTATTTTTCTATAATATGAAGTGTTTTGTCTATCTATTTTAGCAAATTCTTCCATTTTTTTGATTGCTTCACCATCTTCAAGACTAGCCATTATTTTTATGATTGGTTTATCATAATAAAAAATTATGTTTGTTTCTTTTCTATCTGATAGTAGTAAACCTCTTATATCTTTAGATAAATATTTTTCTTTTCTTGATTGATATTCTTTTAAATCTTGTTTTTTAAATTTAGATGGTTTTTCTAATATTATATCTAGTTTAAAACCTAGTTCTTCGATGTTTTCTTTTAGTTCTTGATAAGTTATTTCTCCTTTTTTGAAATCTCTATATAGTGAACCTATCATGTAATTTGTAACGTCTGTTAGTGTGTCTTCTGCTCTGTTATATGTGTTTTTTTGTCTTGGTTTTCTTATTTCATTAATAAAATCTACGTATTCCATAATATACCTCTTTTCTTTATATTGGTTTATATTTTAGCATAAATTGTGATTTTTTTCAAGGAAAAAGTGTGATTTAAATTTTTTTAGTATGAATAATTAGTAAAAATGATATTTAGTATTTAAATAATCTTCTGTATTCAAAAGGAGGTTATTTTTATGTTAAATGAATACGAAAACGTAAATATTTATTTTTAAAAATTAATGATGAATGATATAATTTTATTATATTTGCAAATAGATTGTTATGAATTTAATGATAAATTAGCAAGATTTAACGAGTGTGTAAGGAATTCTGTGTAAATGATTGTTAATATAATTATACCAGAAGTAGTTTGCTAGTTAATATTGAAAAATAGCAAATGTTATTATAGAAACTCTCTAAAAATGTCACTATTAAAAGTGATTTTTTTATGTATAACTATGTTAACTTTTTGAAAGCACAAAAAAAGGAATAGGGTTACTATTCCATAAAATTATCTTCCATAACTTCTAGTGGTTCATCTGTTAAGAATTGTTTTTCTAATTCATATGATACATCTCTATATTGTTTAGCTCCTGTTCCTGCTGGGATAAGTTTACCAATTATTACGTTTTCTTTTAGTCCTTGTAATGTATCAACTTTTCCTTTTATTGAAGCGTCTGTTAATACTCTTGTTGTTTCTTGGAATGACGCTGCTGATAAGAATGAGTCTGTTTCTAGAGCTGCTTTTGTAATACCTAATAAGATTGGTTTACCTTTTGCAGGTTTTTTACCTTGTAATATTGCTTGTTTATTTATATCAGTAAATTCTCTTATGCTTACTAGGCTTCCTAATAATAGTTCTGTATCTCCACCATCAGATATTCTTATTTTTGAAATCATTCTTCTTACTACTACTTCGATGTGTTTATCTGAAATATCAACACCTTGTGCGCGGTAAGCTTTTTGAATTTCTTTTAAGATATATTCTTGAGCGGTAATTGGGTCTGTTACTGCAAGTAATTCTTTTGGACTTATATTTCCTTCAGTTAATTTATCTCCTGCTAGTACAGAGTCTCCTTTTTCTACTCTTAATTTTGCACCATAATTTGTTATGTGTTCTACTTCTTCTAGTTTATTTTTAATAACAATTTTGTATTTTCCATGATCTTCACTAATGCTTTTAATAGTACCTTCAATAGTAGCAATTGTTGATTGTCCTTTTGGATTACGTGCTTCGAATAAT
This sequence comes from uncultured Mycoplasma sp., assembly GCA_964460565.1. Classification (GTDB taxonomy): domain Bacteria; phylum Bacillota_I; class Bacilli_A; order RF39; family UBA660; genus HGM10836. The sequence continues at coordinate 2,434 of CAYWQZ010000008.1, read as the reverse complement.
TCTTCAACACGAGGAAGACCTTGAGTAATGTCTTCACCACCTGCAACTCCACCTGTATGGAAGGTTCTCATGGTTAATTGGGTACCTGGTTCTCCGATTGATTGAGCAGCCATTATACCAATTGCTTCACCTATTTCTACAAGGTTGCCAGTTGCTAAGTTTCTACCATAACATTTTTGACAAACACCATTTACGGTATTACATGTTAGAACGCTTCTTATTTCTACTTTTTCTATTCCTTTTTGTACTATTTTTTCTGCTATTTTTTCAGTAATCATTTCATCTTTATCAATAATTGTTTCTTTTGTTTCTGGATCAATAACTTTTTTAGAAGCATATCTACCTACAATACGATCATATAAGTCTTCAATTACTGTTCCATCTTTTTCATTAACAAATTTGCTTACTGATACACCAAAGTCAGTTCCACAATCGTTTTCTTTTACTATTACATCTTGTGATACATCAACTAATCTTCTTGTTAAGTATCCAGATGATGCTGTATTTAGGGCAGTATCGGCACTACCTTTACGAGCACTGTGGGTTGATAGGAAGAATTCTGATACTGAAAGTCCTTCTTTAAATGATGAAATAACTGGGATTTCAATAACTCTTCCACCTGGTTTAGTCATAAGACCTCTCATACCAGATAATTGAACGAATTGGGAAATTTTACCACGGGCACCAGAATTCATCATAATAAATAATGGATTTGTTAAGTGTTCTTCTGATGCTGTTTTTAGTTCTGCTTGAACTTCTGCTTTTGCCTTTTCCCATACTTTGATAACACTTTCGAATCTTTCTTCTTCAGTTATTAAACCTCTTGAATATTGTTTATTAATACGGTCTACTGTTTTTTTGCTTTCTTTAATTATTTCTGGTTTATTTTTACTTGTAACTACATCTGCAACTGATACTGTCGTACCTGATATAGTTGAGTATTTGAAACCTAAGTCTTTTAATCTATCTAGCATAATTGATGTCTCAGTAGTTTTGTATAATTTAAATATTTGAGCGATTATGTCTTTTAGTGTTTTAACTGGGAATGGTTTTACTAAAGGCATTTCTTTTATTGCTTTTTTGATATCAGTTCCTTTTTCTAAGAAGTATTTATTTGGTGTAAATTTAGTTATGTTTTCTTTAGTTGGTTCATTGATGTATGGGAATGTATCTGGTAATATTTCATTAAATAATATTTTACCTACTGTAGTTACTAAGTATTTATCTTTTTGTTCTTCAGTAAATATTTTGTGTTTAAATGAACTTGTTCTTAAAGCAATTCTAGTATGAAGTTTTAGGTTTCCTCTTTCGTATTCCATTACAGCTTCATCTGTATCTTTAAAGATTCTACCTTCTTCTTCGTCTTCTAGTTCCATAGTTAGGTAATAGTTACCTAATACCATGTCTTGAGCTGGTGTTACAACTGGTTCTCCACTTTTTGGGTGTAAGATGTTATTGGCACCTAGCATAAGTAGTCTTGCTTCTGCTTGTGCTTCTTCTGAAAGTGGTACGTGTACGGCCATTTGGTCTCCGTCGAAGTCTGCGTTGAAGGCAGGACATACTAATGGGTGAAGACGAATTGCTTTACCACCGATTAATTTTGGTTCAAATGCTTGAATACCTAATCTGTGTAGTGTAGGAGCACGGTTTAACATTACTGGATGTTCTTTAATTACTTCTTCTACTACGTCCCATACTCTTTCATCTTGGTTTTCTATTAATTTTTTAGCTGCTTTGATATTGTGTGCAATATCTTTTTCTACTAGGCCATGTATTACATGTGGTTTAAATAGTTCAAGTGCCATTCCTTTTGGAAGTCCACATTGATACATTTTTAAACTTGGTCCTACTACGATAACTGAACGTCCTGAGTAGTCTACACGTTTACCTAATAAGTTTTGTCTAAAGCGACCTTGTTTACCTTTTAACATACTAGAAAGTGATTTAAGAGCACGATTTCCGGCACCTGTTACGCTTTTTCCACGTCTACCATTGTCAAATAAAGCGTCAACTGCTTCTTGTAGCATACGTTTTTCATTTTGAATAATGATTGATGGAGCGCTTAAATCTATTAATTTTTTTAAACGATTATTTCTATTAATTACTCTTCTGTAAAGATCGTTTAAATCAGATGTGGCAAATCTTCCACCATCTAGTTGAATCATTGGACGAAGTTCTGGAGGTATAACTGGGATAGCATCCATTATCATCCATTCTGGTTTGTTTCCTGATTTGTAGAAAGCATCTAGGATATCTAATCTTTTTAATAAGTTAGTTCTTTTTTGTCCTTGTGCTGTTTCAAGTTTCTTTCTAATTGTAGTAACTTCATTTTCTAAATCTACTTTTTTAAGTAGTTCTTTAATGGCCTCAGCACCCATTCCTACTTTAAAGCCATCTCCATATTTTTCATAATAAGATCTATATTCTTTTTCAG